>NZ_WAKV01000057.1 GCF_015523185.1 Thermococcus sp. | reverse complement strand
TTCCCTACTCGCCGGCGGCCCTGCCGTACTACATAGAGGGAACCGTGGGGAGGGATGAACTCTTCATCTGGAACTGGCACTTCGTCCGCTCTAGTGGCATAGACTACCTCATGGGCAGGGAGGTCGTTAAGGTTGACACGGAGGCCAAAAAGGTGCTCCTAGACAACGGGGAAGAGATAGACTACGACAGGCTTCTCATATCGAGCGGTGCAAAGCCCAACATAATCCCGCAGTTTAGGAGGGAGAACGTCATAGGCGTCAGAACCCTGGAAGACGCCGACAGGCTCAGGAAGGTGCGCGGGAGGGCGATAATAATCGGCGCCGGTCCTGTGGCAGTCGAGACCGCGATAGCTCTAAAAAGGCTCGGAGTGGACCCCGTGATAATCTGCCGTTCAAGGATACTCAGGAGACTCTTCGACGAGGACATCTCGGACATCATAAGGGACGTGATGATACTGAACGGCATTAAGGTTCTCTTCGAGAAGAGCATAGACCTCGTAGGCGACCCGGTTGAGGGCGTCAAGGCCCCGTGTGGTGTCATCTACGGCGACATCGTGGTCGCGGCGATTGGCGTTAGGCCCAGCCTGAGCTTCCTCGACGGGAGGATAGCCCTTGGAGAGAGTGGTGGTATACTCACGGACGAGAGGATGAGGACGAACGTGGAAGATGTATATGCGGCAGGGGACTGCGCCGAGACTCGCGACTTGGTAACCGGTCGCTACGGTATCTTCGCCATCTGGCCGCTCGCTAGAGAACAGGGGAGGGTGGCAGGCTACAACATGCTCGGAGTTGAGAAGCGCTACCGCGGTTCAATAAACATGAACATTATCACCATATTTGACAGGGTCTTCGCCTCCATAGGGACTTTCATCGGGGCGAGGAAGGAGGTGTGGCACGGCCCGCACATAGCAAAGCTCTTCATCGAGAATGGTAAACTAAACGGGGCACAGCTCGTCGGCAAGTACGCCCTCCAGTACGCAGGAGCTGTTGAGTACCTCGTCAGGACGAGAAGGGAGGTAAAGATAAACTCGATGAGCGACACTAAGTCCTTCGTCAGGGAAGTGTGGAAAAAGATGGAAATCAATCAAAGGCCATAGTTTTGATAGGAATCTCACCGGCTTCTCTGCTTCTTTTCGTGCCGTAGTAAATGTTAAGGATGCCACGAATCGCCCTTTTAAGAATGAACCCGTGTCTCTCAACGAGGTCTTTCAGAAGAACCTTCGGCCTCAGATAAAAGGATAGATAAGCCTTCCTCAGCATCTTTGCGATGCCCTCTGGGGTGAAGTGCTTCAGCTTCATAACTGGGTCAATGGTCGTATATTTCCTCCAGTTTTTCGTTAGGAGAAGGTTGTTCTGAACCGCGTAGGTCCAGAGCCTTGTTCCGGGGTAGGGTGTTGCAATGGTGAACTGAGCGAAATCAACTCCAACCTTCTTGGCGAACTTTATTGTGGTTTCAACTTCCTCTCTCGTCTCGTCCGGAAAGCCTATGATGAACGACCCAAGCGCTTGGAGTCCTATCTTTTTAGCGGTCTTGACTGCATCAAGCGACTGCTCTGGCGTTATGCCCTTTCCTATGAAGTCTAGTGTTTTCTGAGAGCCTGACTCTATGCCGAAGTAGACAGTGTGGCAACCTCCTGCCCTCATTGCCTTCGCAACCTTTTCGTTGAACGTGTTCACTCTTGAGGAGGCCGTCCAGGTTATATCAAGCCCCTCTCTCTTTATGGCCTCGGCTATCTTAACGGCCCTGACCTTGTTGAGGGTGAAGGTGTCATCCAAGAACTCTATCTCCCTCCTGCCGTAGTCGTAGCGGAGGATTGAGAGTTCTTCGATGACCCTGTCCACGCTGTGGCCACGCCACCTCTTCCCAAACTGGAGCGAGGAAGAACAGAAAGCGCAGTTGAATGGACATCCCCTGCTCGTCATTATCGTCCCGAAGGGGGTCCCATCTGCAACGTATTTGTCCATCGGAAGAAGGTCATAAGAGGGGATTGGAATCTCATCAACGTTCTGTATGAGGGGTCGCGGAGGCTCGTTTCGTATCTTGCCGTTCTCTTCCTGATAGGATAGCCCGAGGATGCCCCTCAACGGACGACCCTTCTCAACGGCCTCAACGAGCTCCTTGAAAGTGAGTTCACCCTCCCCTCTGACCACTGCATCTATGCACGGACACTCCTTCATCGTTAGCTCGGGTGTGAACGTGACATGGGGGCCTCCCATGACGACGAAGACGTTCTCATTGAGGTTCTTGGATATCTTTGCTACGGCGTAGGCATCGTACATGGCCGAAGTGGTGGCGGTTATCCCAACCATGTCCGGGTCGTAGCGTTTTAGTATTTTCATGACGTCTTCAAACGTTAAATCCTCGGCTATACCGTCGATTATCTTGACGTCATGCTCCTCGCGTATCATTGAGGCGAGGTAAGCCAGTCCCAAAGGGGGCCCTGTGGTGCCAACAACCCGCTTTATTGCACTATCCGTTGGGGGAAGAATCAAAAGCACCTTCATTTTCACCACCTTTGGGAGATACCCCGCCATTGACCCAGTGGAGAAACCACAGGGATGTAGGAAAATAGAAAGAAATCAAGCCGTCCCAGGAACAGCCTCCTCATCCTTGATATCGCACTTCCACAGTCCAGCTATTGTCTTCCACACCTTGACGTAGCCGACCAAGAAGGGTATCTGGACAATTGGGGTAACTGCCGGACCGATTGCCATCAGACCGGTTCCAGCTGCTAAAGCTATTGCCATTGCAGTTCCCTCGTTTTTTCCGACTGAGGTGAAGGTTATTGCCATGTGGTCCCTGTAGGGTATTCCTATGGCCTTGTCCACGATGGTCATAAAGAGCAGTGCTGTGGTGTAGTAGAGGGCCAGCGGTATTAACGCTATCCCCACTATCTCGGGCTTTGCCGCTATAAGCTTCGCCTTCTCCATGAAGATAAGGAAGACGATGGTGTACATGCCGAGGAGAGAGATTGCCGGAAAAGCGGGCTTAATCCTTAGGAAGCCCTCCGGACCGAGCTTGCCCATGAGGTAGGCCCTCGTGAGGACACCGAGTATCATCGGCGTTATGACAACGATGATTATTGTCTTGACGAGGAGCCAAGCAGAGATTGCTACATGATAGCTGGAAGCGAAGACCTTGAGCCACGCCGGAACGGTGACTATTGCCAGGGTGAAGCTGAGCGCTACAACGATGGTCGCAAGCTCTATGTTGCCCTTGGTGAAGCCCGTGTAGGCTATGCTCATCGAGGAGCACGGAACAACTACAGCTAGGAGGAGTCCGAGGGCGAGCATATGGTCAATCGGGTGGAACAGCCCGGTCAGCCATATCGCGCCGTACATGATGAGAGGGGAAATCACAAGGCCCATCGTGAGGGCTATAGCTAACTGTTTCCCGAGCTTGGCGCTGTTCTTAAGCTCTCCGAGACGAAGGTTTATCATCATCGGGTAAATCATGCTGATGACGACGAGCATGTTGAGGGTCTTGAGTGTTTCATGGTATGGCTTGAGGTTGGCGTGCGTCCCGACGTAAAATCCTGCCAACATCGCCAGCGTGACGTAAACCGGGAGGTATTTATCCAGATGGTTCTTAAGCCTTAGCCAGTTCATTCCTCATCACCACACCTGCACTTTGGCTTTATGAGCAGAACGGGGCGGTAAGTCTTCTTCAGCACGCGCATTGCAGTTGAGCCTATGAGTTCCTTGGAGAAGCCGAGCTTCCCGTGGGTAGGCAGGATTATGAGGGAGACATCCTCTTCCTCGGCAACTTTAACTATCTCCTCCCACGGAAAGCCGAAGCGGACGACGGGCTTGACTTTGTCAGTCTTGAAGGCCTTCTTCACGTCCTCTACCTTCGCCTGGAGTCTCTCCATGAACTTTTCCTTGAGCTTCCTCTTTATCTCCTCCAGCTCGATTTCCTCGTCCTTATAAAGGAGAGAGTAACCGTTGAGAAGGTCTTCAAGTGTTCCCTCATCTATAACATGGAGGAGGATAACCTCACCTACTGAAACATCGTTTGTCTTTTCAAACCGCTTTGCCGCCTTCTCTGAACCCTCGCTAAAATCTGTCGGAAAGAGCACCTTTCTAAACATTTTACATCACCTGTTAAATTTTTCATTTTATATTATTTTCATGTATTAGGGGGACCTAATGGTTTTTAAAGTTTGCTGGACAGATGTGATTATTTTCATATATCGCAACATTTATAGCTTGAAAAAATATTCACTAATAAGGTGACCAATATGAGAATTGCAATTCCCGCCGAAGATAAGAAAGGCCTTGAGAGCAACGTCAGTGGCCACTTCGGAAGGGCCAAATACTTTGTCTTTGTTGATATAGAGGACAACGAGATTAAGGGTCATGAGGTCATTGAGGTTCCCTTCAAGGAGCACGGGCCTGGAGACCTGCCAAACTTTGTGAAGGAGCACGGAGGAGAGGTTGTTTTAGCTTATGGTATGGGAAGAAAGGCTGTGAGCTACTTCAATGAACTCGGAATAACGGTCGTTACCGGTGCCTACGGCCCGATTAATGACGTCGTCAAGGCCTTCATCGAACAGGTTCTCGAAGTCGACCCCAACTGGAAGGAAAAAATAAAGCAGGAGAAAAAGCACAGGGAAAACTGCGAAAAGCAAGAATAATTACTCCCCTAAAAGTCCCTTTATAATCAGCTCCGCCGCTTCCTCTTCCGTTAGTCCCTTCGCCATGAGCTGAACCAGCTGGGCTTCGTTTATCCTGCCTATCGAGGCCTCGTGCGTGAGTTCTGCTTTATCGTTCTTTACCCTCAGCAGTGGAATAGTTTGGACGTCAGCATTTCCCTTAACTATTTCATGGCACTCGACATGACCCTTCGCGTAGTCTCCCAGGCCATACGCTTCGTTAACGACGTTGACCCTTGAGTTGTCAAACGCTATAACGGTGCTCTTCAGGTCACCCCTGGAGTAGGAACCTTCCAGCAGGAGGACTTCCCTTATCTCGACCGAGTCGTCTTTCACTGCCTTGACCTTTGATGTCAGCTCAGCGACGGCCCCATCGGTGAGCTTCGCGGTCATCTCAAGCTTAAGCTCCCTCGCGCGGTACTTTGTGAGACTAAACCTGCCAATGTAACGACCATTGGCCTTAACTTCCACTTCGGTCTTGCTTCTCATCCTGACACCCTCACCGTGTATGTGCTCGTCGTCGTATAGAACGCTTGAGTTCTCGCCGACTGTTATCTTCGATATTGCCTCGTGAGTAAAGTCCTTCGCGTAAGGAAAGATACAATGAGAAGTTAACTTCACCTTCGAGTTCTTTCCGATGGTTATGTTGAACTCGACGCGCTGATAGCCCTCACTCTTGAGGTAGCCTGTACAAAGGTGGATTGGAAAGGGAAGCTCTACCCCATCGGCTATCATAACGTCAGCTCTCACGCCGTTCTTTATTTCCTCACCCTTTATCTCAACCCCTGGAACGTTATTGAGGCCGATTATCCTGTCCCCACTTATAATTATCGCGGCTATCCTGTCCCCAAAAAGCGACCTGTCAAGGCCCTCGCGCTCGTAGATATCAAGCAGGGCCTCATACTCCTTCACGCGGTCAACCTTTATTGTCATGGTGACCCCTCCACGAAAAGACACCTTCCGCAGGTCTTCCTATAATATTCAACGACCTCCCGCGAGAAGCCCTTCTTGATGAGCCTGCCAGCGCAGAGGAAGTACGCAAAATCAGTCTTTCTGGCTATCTCTTCGTGGTGAGTGATTAGAATAACCGTCGTCCCTGTCTTTTTAAAGTAGTGTAAGAGCTCCTCAATAAGCTCGCCGGCGGTTATGTCGAGGCCAGAATCTGGCTCATCTAGAATAGCATACCTAGGCTTCAAAAGAAGGAGAGAGGCTATCTCAATCCTTTTCCTCTCGCCGCCGCTGAGGGTTTTGTCTATCATCCTGCCCGCGTAGAGTTCATACGGCAGGCCGACAAGCTCAAGTACCTCTCTTATCTCGTCTTCTCTAACCTTCAGCTTTTCGCCCAAGGTTAGGTACTCCCTAACTCTTAACCCCTCGTAGCGAGCCGGCTCCTGCCAAGCCATGCTTATTCCCAGTCTGGCTCTCTCGGTAACGGCAAGCCCCGTTATGTCCCTCCCATCGAGGAGAACCTCCCCTGCAATGGGCTTCAGCTCGCCCATTAGAATCCTTGCTATCGTTGACTTTCCTGCACCGTTCGGTCCGAGTATCGAGTAGCTTATGCCATCCCTGAATGTCATGTTAACACTATGAAGGATTCTCCGGCCGTTTTTTTCGTACTCAACGTTTCTCAGGCAGAGCATTTTTCATCAAATAATTTTCATATGAATTAGATTTAAAATTTTCTGGGCAGAATCGTCCAGAACCAAAGGTTGGGAACAAAAACATATGAAAAAAATTTTAAATGAAATTTTTTTAATAAAAATTGGGGTGAGCGAAATGTCGAACGTGGATGCTCCCGTCATCGGGAAGGACGCCCTTGGGAGACCTGTCAAGGACCTGAGCGTTATCCCTTGGTGGGGCGTTGAAAGGAAGAAGATAGAGTGGTATCCCAAGATAAACTACGACCACTGCGCTGGTTGCGGCATATGCTTCGTCACCTGCGGAAGGCGCGTTTTCGACTGGGACACCAAAGAGGGGAAGCCAGTCGTAGCGAGGCCCTACAACTGTATGGTTGGTTGCTCAACCTGTGCAACCCTCTGCCCGTGCAACGCCATAGAGTTCCCGCCAAAGGAGTACATAAAGAAGTGGGTTGCCAAGGCCAAGGTTACAAAGAAAGCCTTTGAGATAGTGAGTGAGATAACAGAGAAGAGCACCCTAAAGGAGGAGGAAGTGACGACAACACCAAAAACCCCGTAGAGGGTTTAGAGAACCTTTAAAATCATCTTCAGGGCTATCAGGTACATTATCACCCCTATAACCTTTTTCACCTGGTCTGGACTCATTTTAAAGTGCATCAAATGCGTCCCAAGCCAGCCGCCGGCTATAGCTGGGACAGAGACCCATAGCAAAAGCTCCCAGTTCAAGGCTCCCATGCCCCAATAAGTTAGAAAGCCACTCAAAGAAGAAAAGAACACAACAAGAGCCGTTGTGGCGGCCACCTTCTTGGGTTCATAGCCGAGCATTATCAAAGCAGGGCTTATTATCCCCCCGCCGCCCACTCCAAGGAGACCACCGAGGAAACCGGCTATTCCACCGATTATCGAACCTTCAACGATGTGGTTTCCATCCTTCGGCCGTCTCTTCGGCCTGAAGAAAATCATCATCGTTCCGGAGTAGAGGAGGAACGCTATGAAGACCCAAAGGACGTAGACTTTAGGTACTATCTTTCCGGCGTAGGCACCAACCGGGGCCATGGTGGTGGCTACGAGCAGTATTGGAAGCCCAAAACGGTGGTCGAGCTTACCATGTTTCAGGTTCTTAAGCGTCGCCGAGAGCATTGAGAGGGTATTTATGAAGAGGCCAGTTGGCTTGGCCGTCATAAGTGGAACTCCTAACCATGCCATCGTGGGGACTATCGCCATGGCACTGCCAATGCCACCCATGGAAAAGACAACGCTGAGGATGAAGGCTATCAATGCAAGTTCTGGATAGCTCATCGCACCCACCGGTCAAATGAACATTAGGTCATTTAAAAAGTTTTTCATCTACCTTATGATATTTTGCTGGGCAAAATTTATAAGTGAGACTAAAGTCATATGAAACCAAAATTGAAGGAGGGATTTTTCATGGATTTCGTGAAAAAGTTCAATCCGGCCCTATTCGCCAGTGTCATGGGGACTGGAGCGGTTAGCATAGCAAGTTACCGATACTCGCAGTACTGGGAACCTTTGAAGGAGATAGGAATAGCCTTAACTTACCTTAACATCGTGCTCTACGTCTTTCTGCTCCTCCCGTGGTTGCTCAGGTGGATAATTTACACGAAAAACGCCCTTGATGACCTCAGGCATCCTGCGATGGGACACTTCTACGGGACGAGTGGGGCGGCCACCATAGTCCTCGCTGCGCAGTTTATAGTCACACTCCACAACCTCAAGCTGGCGTGGTACCTCTGGCTCTGGGGCCTGATTCTAACGTTCATATTTGCCTTCTGGATGTCGTATGAGATTTTCATAGCTGGAGAAGTTGACTTAAAGCACCTTTCACCGGCCTGGTACATTCCACCGGTGGCCTTAGTGATAATCCCGTTTGGAGCGGTGTTCATGAGAACAACAGCGGGATACACCAACCAGATAGTTGTCACGGTAAATTACCTCGGATGGGGCGCCGGGTTCTTCCTGTACCTAGTGCTCTACGCCGTGGTCACGCTCCGCTTCATAAGACACGAGCTCATGCCGCCGCAGATGGCACCACTAATATGGATGAACTTGGGACCAATAGGAGCAAGCATAACGGCGCTCTTCGCCCTCGTAACGAACTCGACGATACCAATCCCGAAGGAACCCTTTATGGTCTTCGCTTTCTTCCTCTGGGGTTTGGGCTTTTGGTGGCTGGTCATGGCAACGGCATTAACCATCCATTACGTCAGGAACCTTCACCTGCCTTACAGCACCTCGTGGTGGGCGTTCATCTTTCCGATAGGAGCCTTCACGAACTCAACACTGGACTTGGGAGAAGCGTTCCATTTAAACCTCCTGAACGCCTTCGGGTTCATTTTGTTATGGCCACTTCTCGGACTGTGGCTGGTCACGACAATAAAGATGATAAAGCTCAGGAAGACTCTTTCTTAAAACAGAGCTCGTCTCTTTCTTCAAACTCTATCAATCTTTTGAGAACGCACTCAAGGGCCGAAAGGTCTGAGAGTATCGCCTCGTAAGTTGTTCTTTTTTCATCGCTCTCAGTTGATTCCAACAGGGATTCTACAACTTTTTTAAGAGGTAAAACCTCCCGTTCTAGCATCTCTTGAGGTTGCTTGAGAAACTTCTCCAGAAAAACTGGAACGGCCGAGAAATACTTGGTTTTACCTTCTTTCCTGTAAGTAACCAAATAATCTCTAGTCAAGTTGGAGAGTGCTATCGAGACTGAGGACCTACTGAGACCCGTGCTTTTTGCGAGTTCCGAAATCGTCATGGGTTTGCCGTTCATAAGCAGGACGGCGTAAATTTTTCCTTCCGTCCTGTTATATCCCCACCTTTCAAGTAGCCTTTCCACGAGCTCAATGAATTTCTTGTTCTGCTGTTTTTCTTTTTTCATTGTCATCACCAATAAAAATATTCAACAGATTCGATAATAAAAATTTCGAAAAAAACAAAAACCTCAGGACCCAGTCGCTATTATGGCCCCACCTATCAGGGCAATCCAAGCACCAATAGTCCAGAAGCCACCATCAAAGGGCATCGTTATCAACGCCAGCAGGACTATTGTCCACCCGATAGCGCTCTTGCTCTTCTTATAGTATGGGGCGAGAACCATTATGATAAGGCTCAGGATTATCTCAGTCCAGCCGACGACACTTGCACTTCCGTAGTGCCAGCCGTAGAAGCTCTTGTTCGCCAAAACAAGAATACCATCGAGCAATATCAAACAAGCACCACATATAGCAGTCCACATTCCAGTTTTGGCCGAGGCCATTTTTCATCACCTCCGGGTTTTCAATTGTAGGTTCTCATCATATTATTTAAACTTTTCGGTTGTTTTGGATATATCAAACAAAAATGATATAAATAACATATCGAAAAGTTTATACGTATCTATTGCCTTAACTAATATCGGGGGTGGCAAACATGGGGGAAAAGGAGAGTATTGATACAATCACTGGAGTTATTGAAGAACCTTTTCCAAAAGCGATGAACGGTCCGGGAGTAGTTGAAGAACCAAAAGATAATGGTGGAAATCAGCTTTCAACTGCCCTAACCGCCTTCAAGCTCATCCTAGGGAACCCACTTTCAAGGGCGTTGCTAAGGCCAATGTTGAAACGCTATGAAATAAACGGGAGAGAACTACCGGCCTTGTACTGGGCACTCAGTGTCTACGCGGGAGAAGGCCTGAACGCTCCGATGATGATACGCTTCCAAGCTGAGACCCTCAAGCTTCTCCTTAAGCTGGGCATAAAGCTCGCGAAGGGAGATGAAGAAGCCGTCAAAGAGGCCCTGCTAAGGGACCCCCACATAAGGCGTGGAATATGGGTCGTTCTGGAGGGAATAGCCAAATACGGAGTTACGGTGCCACAGCGTTTGGCAGGGCCGTTCCTGATAGTCTGGAATTTCACAAATATGTGCAACTTTCGGTGCAAGCACTGCTACCAGAGGGCCGATAAACCGCTCCCGAGCGAGCTTTCCCTCGAGGAGAAACTCAACCTCGTTGACCAGCTCGACAAAGCTGGTGTAGCGGCCGTGGCAATAAGTGGTGGTGAACCAACGATACATCCCCACTTCCTCAGAATTGTAAAAGAACTGTCAAGCCGGGGAATCCATACATCGGTCGCCACCAACGGCTGGACGTTCGCAGACATTGAAAAGCTCAAGAAAGCTGTCGAAGCTGGTATAAAGTACGTTGAAGTAAGCGTTGACTCGGCAAAACCAGAGAAGCACGATGAGTTCCGTGGTATTCCGGGAGCCTGGGAACACGCTGTGAAGGCCCTTGAAAACGCTGTGGAGCTTGGCATAAGCCATGGAATGGCCGTGGTAATGGATAAAGAAACATACCAAGAAATAGATGATATACTTGATTTAGCTGAAAGCATAGGAGTTAAGCGCGTCATATTCTTCAACCTCGTCCCGACGGGGAGAGCAGAGGATATGGTGAAGGTTGACCTGTCCCCAGAGGAACGCGAGGAATTCATGAAGGAAATCTATCACCAAATGAAGAAGAGAAAGCTTGAGATACTTACAACGGCCCCACAGTACGCGAGGGTCACCCTCTTAGAAAGCCAGGGAAAGAACGTAACACCAGCGCACTTCTACATCGGAGAGAACAACGCCGTGAAGACTTTAGCGGAGTTCATCGGAGGTTGTGGAGCCGGAAGGATTTATGCGGGCATAGAGCCCGATGGAACCGTTGTTCCCTGCGTATTCCTTCCATTGCCAGTTGGTAACGTTCGCGTGAAGCCCTTCAAGGAAATATGGGAGAAAAGCAGGATATTCAACCTCCTACGCGACAGGGACAACTTCACAGGTCAGTGCAGGAACTGCCCCTATAGGAACATCTGCGGCGGCTGTCGCGCGAGAGCCTACCACTACACGCTGGACGTCCTTGGTGATGACCCAGGATGTATAATAAACAAGCGCCTCTGGGAGAGCATAGTAGAGCATGGAAAACCGAAAGGACTCACAGAAGTCAGCTGGGTCGATGAGAGCGTCATCCTGCGCGGGCCAACCCTCTACGTGCCGAGTTATTACAGTGCTGTAGAGGTAACGACGCAGAAGTTACTTGAAAAGGCAAGCGTTCCTGAGACTGTAAAGGCCTGATTTTTTCTGTCTTATTTCCTTTCGCGGATTACACCATTAACTTCACCCCTATCAACTTCGAGTTGAACCGTCACGTGGGTTATTTCAAATTTTGCTCCATGTCGTATCCATCACACCGCTGGATAGAGCTTTTATCGAGTCATTAATAAATTTGTCTGCACCACGACCCAACTGCAGGTTTGGAACCCAACCCTTTTAAGGTAGCACTCCAATTCCCGTTGGTGATACCATGCACGAGTGGGCGCTGGCTGATGCTATTGTTAGAACGGTTCTTGATTACGCCCAGAAAGAAGGAGCGAAGCGCGTTAAAGCAGTTAAAGTCGTTCTCGGCGAACTGCAGGACGTTGCAGAGGACATCGTCAAGTTCGCCATGGAGCAGATGTTCGCGGGAACAATAGCTGAAGGCGCGGAGATAATCTTCGAGGAGGAAGAGGCCATATTCAAGTGCCGTAACTGTGGTCACACATGGAAGCTCAAGGAAGTGAAGGACAAATTCGACGAGCGCATTAAGGAAGACATCCACTTCATTCCGGAGGTCGTCCACGCGTTTTTAGCGTGTCCGAAGTGTGGAAGCCACGACTTTGAAGTTGTTCAGGGCAGGGGTGTTTACGTCGCTGGGATAATGATTGAGAAGGAGGGAGGGAAATGATAGACCCACGTGAGATAGCCATTAACGCGAGGCTTGAGAAAGTTAGGAGAATAATCCCCGTTGTCAGCGGTAAGGGGGGAGTTGGAAAATCCCTCATCTCGACCACTCTGGCTTTGGCTCTCGCTGAGAAAGGCTACAAAGTCGGTCTCCTCGACCTCGACTTCCACGGAGCGAGCGACCACGTGATTCTTGGCTTCGAACCCAAGGAGTTCCCCGAGGAGGATAAAGGCGTCGTCCCGCACACCGTCCACGGAATCAAGTTCATGACCATCGCTTATTACACCGAGGACAAGCCAACGCCACTCCGCGGGAAGGAGATAAGCGATGCCCTAATCGAACTGCTCACGATAACGAGGTGGGACGAGCTGGACTACCTCGTCATAGACATGCCGCCAGGTCTCGGCGACCAGCTCTTAGATGTGCTCCGCTTCCTCAAGAGAGGTGAGTTCCTCGTCGTTGCGACGCCCTCAAAGCTCGCCCTCAACGTAGTCAGAAAGCTCGTCCAGCTCCTCCTCGAGGAGAAGCACAAAGTTCTCGGAATTGTTGAGAACATGAAGCTCAACGATGAGAAGGACGTCGAGGCTTTGGCAAAGGAGTTCGGAATTCCCTACCTTGGAGGAATACCGTTTTACCCGGACCTCGACGCCAAGATTGGGAACGTTGAGGGGCTTATGAAGACCGAGTTTGCAGGGAAGGTAAGGGAGATAGCCGGGAAGCTTTGATTTTTGTTCTTTTTTAAACATGACACACTAACATGAGACTGGGGGAGAGTCCCAAAATGAACGCCCTCGAAGAAATCTTTCAAGGAAAAGAGCGAATCGTAATCTGCGGTATAGGAAACGACATAAGGGGGGACGATGCCTTCGGCGTGCTCGTGGCTGAAAAGCTGAAGAAACTCCTTGACAATCCAAACGTCCTTGTGGTAAACTGCGGTGAGGTTCCAGAGAACTACACTGGAAAAATAAAGGATTTCAAGCCGGAACTCGTTGTTTTCGTTGATGCCGTTGACTTCGGCGGTGAAGTCGGGGAGTATATAATAGCCGACCCGGAAGGAACGATAGGCGAGGCAGTCTCGACCCACGGCCTTCCTCTGAAGTTCGTGACCCAGTTCATGAAGACTATGGTTAAGGCAGAGTTCGTGCTTATAGGTTGTCAGCCCGGCTCGACAGGGTTATTCCAAGAGCCAAGCGAGCTGATAAGGGAACGTGCGAAAAGGCTGGCGGAACTGCTGGCGGGGATTCTGAACGGTGGAGGGGATGATTGAGTACGTCTAGCTGATTGGAGGCATCTTAGGCATTATCTCGTTTTTCTAGGATTTAAAACCGAGGAGAACAGATGGAAAACGCTGAAAGACCTCTTCCTCGGCACCGGCTTTCTGCTGTGGTATCTCAGGAGAGGGGTTCTCGGCTCCATCTTCATCCTCGTGGCGGTGCTCGTCTACCTGCCAAGTTCAGGAAGAGGTGGATTAGATGGAGTACGGGTGAGAAAAGCATAATTAACATCAAGGACAAAACTTGGGTGATGGTTATGACGAGCGTAGCGATTAGAGTTCCTGAGGGTGTTGATATAGAATTCGCGAAGAGGCTTGCAAAGCTGGTGGAGAAAAGGTTAGCCGAGCTGACGAGACTTAATAGCCTCCTGATGAACTCGGAACTAACCGACGAAGACATCGAGAAAATAAGCGAGGAAATAGGAAGAAGGAGGACTTTCTTTGAAAAATCCGATAGTGATTGACACGAACGTCCTCTTCTCGTTTTTCAAAAAGGAGAGCACAACCAGAAAGCTTATCCTGTGCATCTCTCTCGACACTCCACTCTATGCCCCAGAATACCTGCTGGAGGAACTGAGAAGATATTCTAACCTGATATATAATGGGAAAAAGCCCATCTAACTCCCGAGAGCTTCGAACGGGTCTTAAACCTTATCAAAAAATACGTGGCGTTCATTGACTACGAGAGCTACGCCGAGTTTGTTGACATTGCAATCAAGATAACCCCCGACTCAAAGGATGTGGACTTTGTGGCACTCGCGCTCAAGATGAACGCTGTATTATGGAGCAACAATAAAGCTCTAAAATCAGTTCCCTACCTCAAAGTTCTGAACACAAAGGAGATCATAGAACTCTTTCCCGAATGCCTCTGATTCTTTCCAAATCCTCCCGCGTGTTCACGTTGAAGAAGCTCTCCCTCCACTCCTCGGGAAGGCTCTCGATTTCGATGTAGCAGGCCTCACTTTCCCTTATCGCCCGGTTTATCGCATACCGTCCACTCTTGATTTTTTCTCCCAGAAAAGACCTAAATTCCCTTAAATAAGCGGCATGGAGAGGTTCAAGGTAGCCGTTGCTCCACCGCGGAACGCAGGCCGGCTTTTTTTCTAGATAAAAGCGCTCTATTATGAAATCAACAAACTCCGGAACAAGGAGGGGCATGTCGCCTGCAACCACAAAGGCATCGCCAAGGGAAAGGGCGGTGTAAATACCTCCCATCGGGCCCACGAGGAGTTCATCAATGACTACCCCATAACCCAGTCTTTCAAGCTTTTCCGCGTTTTCTCTGGAAGCGACCAGAACTATTTCATCTATCCCCTCCGCTTTCTCCAGCCTCTCGATGGTATAAAGAATCAGGGGCTTTCCGGAAATTTTGAAGAGTAACTTATCGCCCCCAAAGCGCCTTCCTCTTCCGCCGGCCAGAACGGCCCCTATCATTCGTCGTCCCTCTCCTCTTCCTCGACGGGGATGTACTCAATCGTGCTGATGTATTTAACGTAGTCCATCGCCTTTTTTGGATTCAGCATGTTCCTGAGGAGGTTCTGGAAGTAGTTATCTTTATCGTAGGCCACCTCGTAGTTAACAACCACGTCAAGGTAGCCGGAGTGAAAGTTCTCTGCTTCCTCGCGCGTGTAGAGCTCGAAGGAGACGTGGTAGCCGTATTTCTCCTCTATTGGGTCCCTTATGTTCTCAACGAAATCTGCCACACGGTTCATCTTAACTGGGTCGTAGGGTTTGTCTATTACAACGACCACGTCTATCTCTGGAAAGCCCGGGTCCTGAAGGTGCCTCCCGTAGAAGATTATCGAGAGCAGGTTGTCCCCGTAGAAGTCCTTCACCCTTTGAATCAGCTCCTCCTTGGCTCTCTTCAAGGTCTCAGCGTTCATTCCTTCACCCCCCAGAAAAGTTTTTGAGGAAAATAAAAATCAATCGAAGGTCGGCTGATAGCGGTACTCCACGTGGAGTTTGCTTTCAGAGTCCAGCTTTTCTGAGGCAGATATAAGGACTTTTCTGTCCTCCTCGGGCAGTTCTTTGATTGGAAGCTTCAGCACGTCCCTGACATCTATGTCAAAGGCCCTCGCGTTTTCATCGATGCCCAAGGCTTTCTTTATAAGCTTCACTGCCTCCTCGCTGAGCTCCCCTGCCTCCTCAATGATTAGCAGGTCGCCGGCATAGTGCCCGGTAATTCTCGCGGAGTATTCCGGGTAATCCTCGTATTTAAAGTGGTATAGTTTCCAGGGCACTTCAGACACCCGCGGTAACCGGATATTTCTTCCTGATGTTCTCTCCGAGGGAGTGGTATTCGTCGTAGAGGCGCCAGAACTCGTTTTCAAGGAAGCGCATGGCCACCTTTATCCTGGAGTCCTTTTCCTTGAGGAAGTATCCCGTAACTAGGTCGTGGAGCTTCTCCCTCGGGTTCTCGCTTTCGAAGGCCTTTCCAACCAGCTCGATGAAGTCGTTGAGGACAGCATCCCTGTCGTAGTAGCCCACAACCCTTCTAAGTTCTTCACGAAGCGTCAGCCAGTAACGGAGCGGTATAGGTCTGTCCGGAATCTTAAACTCAATCTCATTCTCTTTGCCGGCTTTCTCCCCGGGCGGAAGGGCTATCCAGTACTCGCCCTTCATCTTCTTCTCCTTTATTCCGAGGAGCTGGGCGACACCATAGAGTATCTCCTCTGGGCTGGGCGGACAGCCGGGGATGTACATGTCTATTGGGACTATCATCTCCGGCCCACCGCTCCTGAGCCTGTCCCTTCCGCGCTGGGGTGAAGTATTGTAGAGGGCGTAGCTGTTGTAGAAGATTCCACCACTTGATGCACAGGTTCCTATGGCAACGACTATTCTCGGCTTTGGAGGCATGGCCTCATAGGCCTTTCTTATCATTATCCTCGTCTGCCTCGTGAGCGGCCCTGTTATGAAGAGCACATCCGCGTGCCTCGGGTTGGGAACAACTTTAATTCCCAATCTCTCAAGGTCATAGTAGGGACTGAGCACATCGAGAACCTCAATGTCGCAACCGTTACATGAACCGGCATCAACGTGATAGACCCAGACGGACTTAAGCCTCTGCTTCCCCATTACTCCTCACCCCCTTCCCTTTTGGGGGATTTCCTTGGCTTCTCCACGAGCACGAAGGCCGGATAAACGTTGCCCTCGGTTTCCCTGAGTTTGACGACCGTTCTACGCATCTTTTCCTCCTGTGTGAGCTTTATCCTGTCCTCGAGGGCATACATGTCAAATATTTCCTTCGGGAGGATGTTCCTCACGTACTCTATCTGCCTCTCGGTGAAGTCAAGGTATTCTCCGCACTCCTCGCAGTAAGCTAACTTGTGCTCGACAACCTCTACCAAATCTTCTTTGTTGTCAGTTGCCACTTCGAACCTCGTTGTTGGCTCCATCGCTCCCGTCGGGCAGACCTCTATACAACGGGCACACCTGATACATCTTGCAGCGTTGTATGTGAGTCTCTTGACACCGTGCTCCTTGTCCCACTCCATTATCAGGGCATCGGGTGGACAGGCGTTTACACAGGCCCCACAGCCTATGCACTTCTCGGGGTTGATGTGGGGTATTCCCCTGTACTCCGGCGGCTTCTCGATGTCAATAAAAGGATAGGGGGTGGTAACAGGGGCCTTCTTGCTAAACTTCTCGGCCTCAAAGCGATTCCACTTCTTGAGCTTCTCGGTGTATGGGAGGCTCTCGGCCATCAGAACACCCCCTTATACTTGATTGAGAGCTCGTTGAACTCGGCCTCGGTAAGAACCTTCACCTTGCCGGTTTCGAGGTCAACGAACTGAACCCTCTCGGTACAGGAGTAGCACGGGTCAATGCTCGCTATGATTAGCGGTGCATCGGCAACGTGGTAGCCCTTGAGCATCTCGGGAACTGCCGGCAGGTTGTTGTATGTCGGAGCACGAACCTTCCAGCGGTAGACCTTGTTCTTCTCGCCCGTCATGACGTAGTGGACAACCTCACCGCGGTGGGCCTCTGTGAAGCCCAAAGCTTCTTCGTACTCGGGCAGGTCGCCAATTGGAACCATTATGTCTCCGCCGGGCATCTGGTCGATTATCTGCTCGACCATCCAGAGGCTCTCAAAGAGCTCGTCCATCCTTACGAGAACCCTAGCTAAAACGTCACCCTCCTTGTAAACGGGGACCTTGAAGTCGAGTTCGTTGTAAGCTGTGGCAGTTTTGACTGCCTGGTCCTTTCTCGTGTCAATCCTCCTTCCGCTAGCGCGGGCAGTCGGTCCAAGGACAGAGTAGGCCTTCGCAACCTTGTAGGGCAGTATACCGACTCCCTCTGCGCGCTTGATGAAGGTGTTAGTGTTTAGAGCGATGTCAAGGAACTTCTTGGTCTCTTCGCGTATCTGCTTGACGACCTTTAGTATCTCCTCCTTCCTGTAGTCGAGTATGTCCCTCCTAACTCCACCAACAATGTTCATACCATACTGCTTCCTGTTTCCGGTCAGGCGCTCAACGAGCCACATGACTGGCTCCCTGATACGCCACGCGTGCATGAAGCCCGTGTCGTAGCCGACGAGGTGCGCTGCTATTCCCACCCACAGGAGGTGGTTGTGAATCCTCTCAAGCTCGAGGAGCAGTGTCCTTATGTAGCGTGCCCTATCGGGTATATCAACGTCAGCCAATCTCTCAACGGCCATGGCGTAGCTGACGGAGTGCTGGTAGCCACAGATTCCACATATTCTCTCAGCGAGGAAGAGCACCTGGTTGTAGGTTAGCCTGCCCTCTCCCGTCTTTTCTATGCCACGGTGGGAGTAGAAACCGCGGTAGTCAACGTCAACTATGGTCTCACCCTTCACGAACAGCCGGAAGTGGGCCGGCTCCTCGATACCCATGTGAGCTGGACCCATCGGAACGAGCGTTGTCTCATCGGGCTTTTCCTTGAACTCAACCTTCGGCTCTGCCATTGGCGAGTCTCTGTAGTCCATGTCCTTCCTGAGCGGATAAACTCCCTCTGGCCAGTCCTCGGGGAGAATTAACCTTCTCGGGTCTGGGTGACCAACTGGGTTGAAGCCAAGTAAGTCCCTGACCTCTCTCTCTATCCAGAGCGCGGCTGGGAGTTTAGCTGCGACGCTCGGGAAGCTCGGGTCGTCTGCCGGGAGGTAAGTCCTGAGGAACACATAGTAGTTCTCAGGCTCGTTGGCAAACTCGACCTGAACGTTGAGGAACGGCATGTAGACGAAGTGTCCGTTAAGTGGTCTCTCATCGGTTCCCACAGCCGTGGAGAGGTGTGTCTCTTTGAATTCCGGGTGGTTGTGCCACCAGAGCACTGCCTCAGGGAGAACCTCCCTGTCTATGACAAACTGGTACTGACCATAGGTCATTCTCTTGCATTCCTTTATGTGCTCCTTAAAGGCCTCGTAAAACTCCTTAAGACCTTTTCTCTCGGAAAGTATAACGTTAACATCCGCCTTCCTGCACCGGCCCTTTTCACAGGCCCTGCACTCAAATTCGGAGTGAGCCTCCAAATCCTTCGTCGTTACCATATTCACCACCCCATGAAGGCTATTGCGAGTATAATCACACCGGCGAAGAACGCCCTCGTGTTCATCTTAACCACGTGGTCAATCCTGAGCCTTGCGTTCGTGGCCTCAAGTGAAGCTATAACCGGGTATAAAGCTATCGTCAGCAGGAACTGTATCGCGAGCACCTCGGCCGCTTTGAGCGTTGTGTTTATCGGACCTACCCACGGAAGGACGAGCAGGCTCACAAAGAACCACAGCAGGGCAAAGCGCTTGATGTAGATGGCGTAGTAGAAGACTCCTAGGAGTCTTCCACTGTACTCGCTGAGGGGACCGCCGATAACTTCCTGCTCCGCCTCGGCTATGTCGAAGGGCACGAAGCCACTCTCGACGTAGAGGGCGTAAGCCAGGAGGACGTAGGTCATCACGAGTGAAGGCGTCAGGTGGAGGTTTGAGACGATGTCCGCTATGTTGAGGGAACCGGCGTTGTAGGCCAGGACTCCGTAGAGTATCGCAATGAGTGGCTCAACAGTGAGGATTATCTGCATCTCCCTGGCGGAACCGAGGTGGCTGAATGCGTTCTGAACTGTGAGTCCCGCGAGCATCAGGAATACGCTGACCATCAGGATTACGTAGAAGAACACGACTAGGTTGAATCCCACGTTTATTGGAACGACGTTACCGTAGGGGAGGAGTAGGGCACCGATTACGGCAGAGGCCAAAGCCAGGAAAGGCGCCCATGTGAAGAGCGCGCTCTTTGTCGGCTTGACCGATGGAAGGTTGAAGAGCTTGTTGAGGTCGTACCACGTCTGCATAAGCGGTGGCCCGCGCCTGTACTGGAGCCTCGCCTTTACCCTTCTGGCTATTCCATCAAGGTAAGGGGGCAGGAGGAAAGTCAGGAGCACTCCGATAAAGCTGAAGGCAAGCTTAGCCGTCGTCTCCATTTTCATCACCTCACATGGCTATCAGCAGTCCCACGATGGCCCCGACAACAATCAGGGCTATGACTATGAAGGTTCCGAGCCTTATCCCCGGCAGAACGTCTCTGGCTATGTTGAGGAACCTTATGAGGGGCTTGAAGACCTCCTCGTCGATGTGCAGGATTTCTCTTTCACGGAGGTCGTCGAGGCTCTCAACCTTTGTGTAGGGTGTGTCCACTATCTTTGTGAAGTAGCTCGCCATCCAGAGGTATGCCCTAACGATGTAGTGTATTATCCCAGCGCCAACACTGTAGAACCAGTCACCGAGGCGGTAGAACGAACCAATCTTCTCCTCGTACTTGATATAGTAGCCCTCAGCGTTTATCCTATACTCATCCTCGTCTATCTGGGTTGAACCGCAGTCCCAGGGCTTGGCCTCCTTGTACTCCGGCTTGAAGACGAGGTAGAGCCCGAACGCTAGGATTCCGAGCACTATCACGAAGAGCACTGGGGAGAAGAACACCGACTGGAAACCAATCTTGTAGAGGTTCGTCTCCACTGGGGCGTTGAAGACGTTGAGGATTCCAGTGACGGTTCCTGGGAAGAGGCCTATGAGGAGCGTTAAACCGGCGAGAATCCACTGGCCGGCGAGCATTCCGGCTGGAACCTCCTTGACGTTTTCGTAGCGCTTCATATCACCGCCGAACTGAGCCCCGTAGAACTTGACGAAGGAGGCGAGTGTTGCCGCACTTATGAAAGCAGCTAGGACAGCTCCAAGGGCAAGGACATAGCTGTGGGAGTAGTAACCGGAAACGTAGATGAGCCACTTGCTCAGGAATCCGTTGAAGGGCGGAACACCACTTATCGCGAGGGAAGCGAAGAGCGCCGCGAGGGCCGTTACCTTCATAGTCCTCCCAAGGCCACCCAGTTCGTCAAGGTTCACTGTTCCGGTTCTGTACTCGACGGCTCCAGCCGATAGGAAGAGTGAGGCCTTGAATATTGCGTGGTTGAGGGCGTGGAAGAGTCCGGCAAAGGCACCAAGAGCCCCGACCGCGCCGAGGAAGCCTCCCTTTGGAATGAGAGCCATGCCTATTCCTATGCCGAGCCATATATAGCCCATCTGACCTATTGAGTGATAGGCAAGTAGCCTCTTGGCATTTGTCTCGCGGAGGGCGTAGAGTGTTCCAACAGTGAGGGTTATGGCACCTATCACGGCAACAAAGAGCCCGAGTGAGTAGCTCGTCCCCACGATTCTCCAAATAAGGGCTATGAGACCATAGAGGGCCACTTTCTCCATCGCTCCAGCCATGACAGCGGAAACGCTGGTCGGTGCCGCGCGGTAGGTCTCGGCAACCCAGAACTGGAAGGGTATCATGCCCGACTTCGTCATGAAGGCTATCATGAGTAAACCGCCGAAGACTGCCTTGGTGTGGAAGGGAGCGGTTGCCATCGCACTCGCTATGTTCTCAAAGGTCAGCTTGTCAAAGCTTCCAACGAGCGAATAGGCAGTTCCAAGGGCAAGGAAGAGCGGTATAGTGTCGAGGAAGTGCATAGTGATGTAGTACTTAACGCTCACATCGACGTCCCTGAGCTTCTCGCTGAAGAAGACGAGTATAAAGGAGCTGAGTGTCATGAGTTCCCAGCTCATCACGAAGTACTCCATACTGTCAACGGTAACTACAAGGGCCATGCTCGCCAGGAAGGTATTGTATGCAACGGCATAGACCCAGCCCTTGCCGACGTTTTCAAACATCTCCATATAGTTGATTGCGAAGAGCGAGGCGGCGGTTCCCACGAGGCCAATTATGAGGAGGAAGACTATCGAGAGATTGTCAATCCTGAGGGGAATCCCAAAGAGGTTTCCCGAAACCGGGCCGTTTGTGTAGACGGAGTAAACCTGCCAGAGGAGCGCCAGCGAACCGAGGAAGGCCATGAAACTTGAGGCCTTGACGGTAGCCTTGTAGTCCCTAATCAGACCGACGAGGCCACCGAGAATGAATGCTCCAATCGCGTATTCGAGTATCATTTCCCATCACCCCGCGAAGCTTATCTTCATCACAACGTCGAGGCTCACCCAAGGCATTATTATGCCGACTATTATGAGGACTATAAGCACTGCAACGATGACCTTTGGTTCGTTCCTGGATTCGCCCTCCCCGAAGAAGCTCTTCCTGAACCACAGGAGAACCACTATGAGGAATATTGCCGCGTCAATGAGGACAACGCCCGGGAAGAGCCACGAAGCTATGCCCTCTGCATGTCTGGTGCTCATTATGGTGAAGGCCTTGCTGAAGAATAGACCGAGCGGGAGAACGCCAGCCAAGCCGAGAAAGCTCATGAACCATGCTATGCTCGTCCACGGGACGCTTTTTCTCATTCCTTTGATGAGCTTGAGGTCAGTCGTACCATATGCAATCGCAAGGCCACCAACGGAGGCAAAGGCGAGCGCTTTAACAACGGCATGGTTGACAACCTGGTAAAGGGCTATCTGTATACCTGCAACGTGGCCAAGGAGGGCGTAGGCGAGGGTTATGTAGGCAACGCCCGTCTGTGCTATGGTCGAATACGCCACAAGTCTCTTGGCATCGCGCTGGAGGGGGTAATAAATCATCATTAGGATTATCAGGGCAACGGTTAGGCCTCCGAGGAGCCAGAAATACTGGTCGTTCGGCTTCATGTACTGTATGACCCTGAAGAGCATGTAGGCACCGAGCGGAACTATTGAAGCTGAATGGACGTAGGCACTCGCTGGAATCGGAGAAGCGGTTGAGTCGGGGAGCCATGAATAGAACGGGAACTGGGAGCTCATCATAAAGGCGGCGAAAATCAGCAGGAGAAAGGCTGTGCTGTCATAAGTGACCTTCGTGAGGTCCTGGCCGTTCCCGAGGACAAGAACTGCACCAAGTATGAGGAAAACACCAACGTTGAGGACGAGAAAGGCCTTGAGGGCATCCATCTTTGCACCGCCCAGCTCAACAAGGCAGAGCATCGCAATGGCCATCAGCTCGAGGGCTATGGCGAACTGAACGAGGTTGATTGAGTATATGAAAACCATGCTCGCGCCCGTCAAGAGGCCGAAGAGTGCGTAGAACTTTCCCCTGTTGGACTCAAGGAACCTGCTTGCGTAAACCACCATGAGAAACGCTATGAGTATTGAAACGATTCCCATGAGTGCCGAGGCCGTATCAAGGGTTATCCCAAAGACCTCCCCAAGGTTGGTTGTTACAACGTAGGCGGTGTGATAGACCTTTTCAGAACCGTTTGAGAAGAAATCGTAGACAGCGATTCCATTTAGGAGAAGTGAGATGCCTAGTATTGAGCCCGCTATGATGTCAGCAGTCTTTCCCTCGAGCTTCCAGAGTGCCAGGAGCAGGAACGGGAGGAGCGCTGAAATCAACACCAGTTCAATCATCACCATCACCCCTTGGTTTTTAACCATTGGTTTTCTTTGCAAAAAAAATAAGGTCAGAGGACGATGTATGCCTTCTCGCCCTCTCCCTTCTCGGCAGAGCTCTTCAGGTTGGCGACTATTTTTCCTTCTCTGTTCCAGAGGATTTCATTTATCTCACCGAACTTAAGGGCCTCAGTTGGGCATGCTGAAACACAGGCCGGGAGAAGGCCTTCCGCCCTTCTATCGGCACAGAGGTCGCACTTGTCCATAATCTTGTTCTCCTCGTCGAGCTTTGGAATTCCGAAGGGACAGGCAACGGCACACATGAGACAGCCGATACACTTGAGCGGGTCGAAGGCAACGGCTCCGTCCTCGTCCCTGAAGAGTGCTCCGGTTGGGCAAACGTTCATACACGGTGCCTTCTCACAGTGGCGGCAGTTGAAGGGGACAGTGAAGAGATCGGGGAACTCGAAGACCTTTATTCTTGCCTCGCCGTGGGTCATTTCACAGGCCACTTCACAGGCCTTACAGCCGATACAGCGCTTATAGTCGAGGAAAATCTTCTTGTGAGCCATCTCAACCACCTCACTCCTCAACCTTCTTAATCCTGGCCGCAACGGCCTTCAGCTCGGCCATCTTGGTCTTCTCGTGTATCTCATCCAGAGTCAGGAAGTTGATGTTCCAGTGGTTGGGCATCGCTATAACGCCCTCCCTGACGTGCTCGGTAACCTCTGCCCTGACAAGGACACTTCCGCGCCTCGTCTCGACCTTGACGAGGTCACCGTTCTTTATGCCGTGCTTCTCGGCGTCCTTCGGGTTAATCATAACGTACTCCTCTGGCCAGCGCTTCTCAAGGCTCGGGCTCTCGAATGACATCGTTCCAGTGTGCCAGTGACCGACGAGCCTGAAGTTGGTAAGCCAGAGCGGGTATTCCTCGTCGGTCATCTCAGGTGGCTCGCGCCATTTGACTGGCTGGAGGTGGGCCTTTCCGTCCGGGGTCTTGAAGCCCTTCTTGAAGAGAACCTTCGTCCCCTCACCCGGTTCACTGCACGGGAAGAAGCATCCCTCAGGGTGCTCCGCGAGGTACTCCGGCGTTGCACCCTTGAACACGGGGATGACGCTGTTTATCTCCCTCAGAATCTCGTCCGGGTGCTCATACTTGAAGTACTCACCGAGGCCGAGTTCCTTAGCGAGCTCAACTATAATCAGCCAGTCGGGTTTTGCCTCGCCAGGAGCTTCGGCGGCCTTGTAAGTTCTCTGGACGCGCCTCTCGGCGCTTATTGCCGTCCCGGTCTTCTCGAACCACGCCGCGGCCGGGAGAACTATGTCCGCGTATTTAGCAGTCTCGGTGAGGAATATGTCCTGCACAACGAGAAAGTCAAGCTTCTTGAGCTGTTCCCGTACCCACGAGGTGTTGGGCATTGACTTTGCTATGTTACCGCCGACGATGTACATCATCCTAATCTTCTTCCCTATCTCCCTCACCATGTTGGTCAGGTCGAGGCCGACCCAGTCGGGTATCTTGAAGCCCCAGAGTCTCTCAAGCTCGGCCCTAGCGGCTTCGTCAGTGACGAGCTTTCCTGTTGGAAGCTTGTTAGGAGCTATACCACTCATAGCGGCACAGAAGCCACATTGTGCTCCTGGAAAGACACCACTCCAGACGCCTTCTTTGCCGATGTTACCGGTTATTGCTATGAGGTTCGCTATGGCCAGGGAAAGTTCAAATCCGTTAACGTGCTGGTTGACACCTTCGTTAACGAGGAAGGCCGCTCTCTTGCTCGCTATCAGCCTCGCGGCCTTTCTTATGTCCTCGGCCGGAACGCCACTTATCTTCTCGGCCCACTCGGGGGTGTAGTCCTTGACGGCCTCCTTCAGCTCTTCGAAGCCAACGGTTCTCTCCTGAACGAACTTCTTGTCGTAGAGTTCCTCATTGATTACAACGTTGAGCATCGCTAGGGCTATCGCAAGGTCAGTTCCCGGGTACGGCTTCAGGTGAATGGAAGCGTACTTGTGTCCCCTCGTCGAGCGCGGGTCAATCACAACCATCTCGGCACCGTTGTCAATAACAGCTTTCTCAACGTACTGGCCGAAGAAGACAGGAGCGGTTTCAGCAGGATTGTGGCCCCAGACGACAATCAGCTCGGCCTTGGCAACGTCCTCGAAGGGATTTGTTGCCGCACCGCTTCCGAATACGGCCGTCCTTGCTGGGCTGTTAGAGTACTGGCAGTACCTTCCGGGAAAGTCGAGATGGTTGGTCCCTATCGCCTTGGAGAGCTTGTGGACGAGGTAGTTCTCCTCGAGGGTTATCTTCTCACTTCCGAGGAAGGCTATCGCCTCAGGTCCGTAGGTTTCCTTTATCTCCTTTATTTTCTCGGCGATTATCCTGTAGGCTTCTCCCCAGCTTATCTCCTCGAACTTCCCCTCACCCTTCTCACCGACGCGCTTGAGGGGCTTTTTGATCCTCTTAGAACTGTTGATGAACTGGTAGGAAGCAACTCCCTTGGGACAGAGCTTTCCTCTGTTTGCAATTGTTGGGTGGTCGTAGTCGAATTCTATCCTCCTTATGTAGCCGTTCACGCTGACCGCGTAAAAGCGACAGCCGACGGAACACCAGGGGCATACTACCGGCACAAGTTTCTCGGCCATGGCTATCACCCTTTTAATGACTGACCAGTCATTTGGTTCCTCAGTAAAAGACCTTAAATAGTTTTCTGAAAGAGTGAGAAAGAATTGTTTTACAAAATAAAAATGTTAAATAAAATTATACACTAACTGAAAGGCGGAGATGGTTCAGAACAACCCTAACGACTCTCCTCAGGTATTGCTCATCGGAAAGGCCTATACACTCCCTAGCATGAAGATAGTGCATCAAGGAAGCGATGAAGACCTGAAATGATATTAGAGCGTCTTCAAAACCAACCTTAACGTAGGCCGTGATTCTCCTCGCCCCTTCCCTTAATAGCTCGGAGCATGCCTGCCTGTAGATTTCATTCACACTTTTCATCCTCTCTCTGACGGAGAGCATATGAAAGAAAATCTCAGCTCGATAACTCTCGGAGTAAAAATCCAGAAACTCCCTACCAAGCTGGTGGAGGTAGCTCTCTAGCGTTGGAAAGGACACCGTTATATAAGGGTCGTTTAGGGAGGGCATAGCCATTATGGGCATAACTTCGAAAGCGAGCTCCTTTATGAGGTCGTCCTTACTTTTAAAGTAGAGGTAAAAAGTTCCTTTGGCGACGCCTGCTTTCGCGACTATCTCGTCTACCGTTGTCTTGTCAAAGCCCTTTTTGGCGAAGAGCTCCATTGCGGACCTAACAAGTTTTTCTCTAGTCTTACCGGGTGATTTTGTAGCCATACCCATCACTTCTGACCATTCAGTCATTGATAGCTATGGACAATTATGAGAACTGTGGAATTTAAAGCTTTTCTTCGATTTAGAAAACCATATATATGAAAATAAAATCAAATAAAGGGCTAAACAAAAATCAGAGAACAGCCGAAATTATTTTTTCATCAATCTCTGAGACTTCCGAAAGAAGTCCCCCCAACTCGCCAGGAATCATTTTAGCAAATAGTTCCATGTTCATACCAAATACGTATATCCCATCAGGCATT
The DNA here is from genome assembly GCF_015523185.1 of Thermococcus sp. NCBI lineage: Archaea > Methanobacteriati > Methanobacteriota > Thermococci > Thermococcales > Thermococcaceae > Thermococcus > Thermococcus sp. The sequence goes on along the minus strand of NZ_WAKV01000057.1, from coordinate 10,501 downwards.
TCTATTATGGAGAATTTACAAGGCATCATAGCAGAAATCCACCTATTTTCAGGTTTGCTAATAGCCTTTGTAGCAAACTCCTTGTTACAGACTTCTATAATGGCAAAGGGAATTCCAACTTTTTCCCTGAAGTCATACTCCCCTATAACCGTCCAGCCAAGTTCTTCAGTTTTCTTTTTCAGTTTCTCAATGGTCTCCTCAAAACCATATTTACTTTTGACTGCCTTAATCATTTGCTTCATCAAGTCCTCCATAGCAATCACCTGACTGACTGGTCAGGAAAAGGTCTATAAATCGTTTTCGTTCACCTTTGGTTGATAACCATGGCACTGATGCTCGCTGGAAGGGTCGTTGAGGTTAGGGGAAACAGGGCAATTGTCGACGTTGACGGTGAGCTCAGAGAGGCAAAGCTTGATTTTATAAAAGATGTCAAACCCGGTGACTACGTGACGATTTACTACGGGATTGTTCTTGAGAAGGTTACCAAAAGGGAGGCAGAAGAGACCCTTGCGAGGTGCTCGTATCACCGCTCTAAAAAGCTCACGCTGTCCTTTACAGTTTCAAACCGGAAGTTTTAGAAAGACTAAATAATCCCTTTGACAACCAAAAGTGGGTGAAAAATATGTGTCTCGCAACTATTGCGAAGGTTTTGGAAGTGGATAGGGAAAAGGGAACCGCATGGGTGGACTTCGGAGGCGTGAAAAGAGAAGCGCGAATAGACCTCATGCCAGATGTAAAGCCGGGAGAATACGTCCTCATACACACGGGTTTCATAATCGAGCGCGTTGATGAAGAAACCGCAAAGGAAATACTGAGCGCATGGGATGAAGTGTTCAAGCTTGAGGATAAGGCTATAGGGGGCTACTACTACCCGGGTGATTGAAATGGCCATCGAGGAAGTCGTTCAGCCCTACAGGGACAGGGGAATAGCTCAAAAGCTCGTGGAGAAAATCAGAGAGGAGGCCAAAACGCTGGATGACGAAATCAGGATAATGCACGTCTGCGGAACTCACGAAGATACTATAACCCGCTCCGGAATACGTTCCCTCCTCCCCGAGAACGTTAAGGTCGTGAGCGGACCGGGCTGTCCTGTCTGCATTACTCCCGTTGAGGACATCGTGGCAATGCAGCTCATCATGAAGAAAGCGAGGGAAGAAGGCGAGGAGATAATCCTGACCACCTTTGGAGACATGTACAAGATTCCGACACCGATGGGGAGCTTCGCCGACTTAAAGAGTGAAGGCTTCGACGTCCGCGTTGTCTACTCAATCTTCGACACCTACAGGATGGCGAAGGAGAACCCTGACAAAACCGTCGTTCACTTCAGTCCCGGCTTCGAGACCACAACCGCACCAACTGCGGGAATGATAAACGCCGTCATCAATGAGGGTCTTGAGAACTTCAAGATATACTCAGTTCACCGACTAACGCCCCAGGGAATAGAGGTTCTCATAAAGCAAAAGAGCAGGATAGATGCGCTCATAGATGCCGGCCACGTCTCAACGATAATCGGTGTGAAAGGCTGGGAGTTCCTGAGTGAGAAGTATGGAATCCCACAGGTCGTTGCCGGCTTCGAGCCGAACGATGTCCTAATGGCAATCCTACTCCTCATAAGAATGTACAAGGAAGGAGACGCGCGAGTTGTCAACGAGTACAAGAGGGCCGTTAAATACGAGGGGAACGTTACAGCACAGAGGCTTATAAACAAGTACTTCAAGGTTGTGGATGCCAAGTGGCGCGCCTTAGGTGTCTTCCCAAGAACTGGGCTTGAGCTGAGGGACGAGTGGAAGGAACTCGACATAAAGAACCTCTACAATGTTGAGGTACCAAAGAACCTGCCAGACCTTGAGAAGGGTTGTCTCTGTGGTGCTGTACTGAGGGGACTGGCGATGCCAACCGATTGTCCTCATTTCGGCAAGACCTGCACGCCGAGACACCCAATCGGGCCGTGCATGGTGTCCTACGAGGGAACCTGCCAGATATTCTACAAGTACGGAGCGTTGTTCTAACACCAAAGGTTCAAAACTCCACTCTCGTTTTCAACTTTTGGTTTTGGAAACCTATAAAGGCCCCAAACACCGAGGAAAAGCGGTGGAGGTTATGAAAGCATACAGGATTCACGTTCAGGGTATCGTTCAGGCGGTCGGTTTCAGACCCTTTATATACAGGATAGCCCACGAGCACAACCTCCGCGGTTACGTCAAGAACCTTGGAGACGCTGGAGTTGAGATAGTCGTTGAAGGCCAGGAAGAGGACATCGAGGCGTTTATACAGGACATCTACCGCAAGAAGCCCCCGCTTGCGAGGGTCGACAGGCTGGAGAAGAAGGAAATCCCCCCACAGGGCTTTCCGGAATTCTACATTGAGAAGAGTTCAAAGGGCGAAAGCGGTGGCGACTCAATAATCCCGCCGGACATAGCTATCTGTGAAGATTGTCTGAGAGAGCTCTTTGACCCGACCAACAAGCGTTACATGTATCCCTTCATCGTCTGCACGAACTGTGGGCCGAGATTTACCATCATCGAGGACTTGCCCTACGACAGAGAGAACACCACGATGCGTGAATTTCCCATGTGCGACTTCTGCGAGAGCGAGTACAAAGACCCCCTTAACAGACGTTACCATGCTGAACCCGTTTGCTGTCCCGTCTGCGGGCCGAGTTACCGGTTATATACCAGCGATGGGAAGGAGATAACCGGGGACCCCCTCAGAAAGGCTGCGGAGCTGATAGACAAGGGTTACATAGTGGCCATCAAGGGCATCGGCGGAATTCACCTAGCCTGCGACGCGACCAACGAGGAAGTCGTTGCGGAACTCAGAAAGAGAACATTTAGGCCACAGAAGCCATTCGCCATAATGGCTGACTCCCTTGAGACTGTTAAAAGCTTCGCCTACGTGAGTAAAGAGGAGGAAGAGGAACTAACCAGCTACAGGAGGCCCATAATAACGCTTCGCAAAAAGGAACCGTTTCCTCTGCCGGAAAACCTCGCACCAAGGCTTCACACGATTGGCGTCATGCTCCCCTACGCTGGGACTCACTACATCCTCTTCCACTGGAGCAAGAGCAAGGTCTACGTGATGACCTCGGCCAATTATCCAGGAATGCCGATGGTCAAGAACAACGAGAAAGCGTTTGAGGAGCTGAAGGACATAGCAGATTACCTCCTCCTGCACAACAGGAAGATACTCAACAGAGCAGACGACAGTGTAATTCGCTTTGTGGATGGGAAGAGGGCAGTGATAAGGAGAAGCAGGGGCTTCGTGCCCCTACCCATAGAAATTCCCTTCGAGTACCGCGGTTTGGCAGTTGGGGCCGAGCTGATGAACGCCTTCGGCATTGCAAAGAACGGCAAGGTTTATCCTAGCCAGTATATCGGTAACACCGGAAAGGTCGAGGTTCTGGAGTTCATGAGGAGAGCCATAGAGCACTTTAAGAGGATTCTCCGCGTTAAGGAGCTTGATTTAATCATAGCCGACCTCCATCCAGCGTATAACACGACGAAATTAGCGATGGAGCTTGCCAACGAGATGGACGTTGAGCTTTTACAGGTTCAGCACCACTACGCCCACATAGCAAGCGTTTTGGCTGAGAGAAAAATCGAATCCGCAGTTGGAATAGCCCTCGATGGTGTCGGCTATGGAACCGATGGGAACGTGTGGGGCGGTGAGGTTCTCTACCTGAGCTACGAGGACGTTGAGAGACTGACCCATATAGACTATTATCCGCTCCCGGGGGGTGATTTGGCAAGCTATTACCCGCTGAGGGCACTTATGGGGATTCTCAGCAAGGTTTACTCCATCGAGGAACTCGAGGGGGTCATAAGGAAGTGCTGTCCAAAGGCCGTTGAGAGCCTCAAGTACGGGGAAGTTGAGTTTAGTGTTATCCTCAACCAGCTCGCCAAGGGGATAAACCTCTCCCATGCTTCTTCAACCGGAAGGGTCCTCGACTCGCTGGCCGTCCTTTTGAACATAGCATACAGGAGGCACTACGAGGGCGAGCCTGCTATGAAGCTAGAGAGCTTTGCCATGAAGGGCAAGAACGACCTCAAGTTTGAAATCCCCGTCGAGGATGGGCTTATAATGGCGGAAGAGCTCTTCGTTCAGGTTCTCGAGGTTCTGGATAGAGCATCACCTGCTGACATAGCGTATTCGGCCCACCTAGCACTGGCGAGGGCCTTTGCTGACACTGCCATAGAGAAAGCAAGGGAGTTCGGTGTTAAAGACGTTGCCATAAGCGGTGGGGTGTCCTACAACGAGCTCATCGTGAAGACGATTAGAAAGGCCGTGGAAGGTTCAGGGCTCAGGTTCCACGCGACGACTGAAGTCCCGAGGGGGGATAACGGAATAAACGTCGGCCAGGCCTTCCTTGGGGGGCTTTACCTTGAGGGTTATCTCAGTAGGGAGGATTTGATGCTGTAAGTACGTGCCTATCCCAAAACAAAATTTGGAGGGGTAAAGATGGGAGAAAAGATAAAGCTCGAGCACGGAGCCGGTGGAGAAATAATGGAGGAGCTCTTGAGGGACATGATACTTAAAACCCTAACCCTCAAGAGCGCCGGTGGGATTGGACTTGATGCTTTGGACGATGGTGCGACGATACCATTTGGAGACAAACACATAGTCCTCACTATAGACGGCCACACCGTTAAACCGCTCTTCTTCCCGGGCGGTGACATCGGCCGCTTGGCTGTCAGCGGAACGGTAAACGACTTGGCCGTCATGGGTGCCCAGCCAGTGGCTTTGGCGAACTCGATGATAATCGGCGAGGGCCTCGATATGGAGGTCCTTGAGAAAGTTCTCCGCTCGATGGACGAAACTGCTAGAGAAGTCCCCGTCCCGATAGTGACGGGAGACACAAAGGTCGTTGAAGACCCGATAGAGATGTTTGTAATTACAGCGGGAATAGGCATAGCCGAGAGGCCGATAAGCGATGCCGGAGCTAAGGTTGGCGACGTGGTTCTGGTCAGCGGAACCATAGGGGACCACGGGATAGCACTGATGAGCCACCGCGAAGGTATAGCCTTTGAGACTGAGCTGAAGAGCGATGTCGCGCCTATATGGGAGGTCGTTAAAGCAGTTGCCGATGAGATAGGCTGGGAGAACATCCATGCCATGAAGGACCCGACGAGGGCGGGTCTAAGCAATGCCCTCAACGAGATTGCCCGTAAAAGCAACGTTGGAATCCTCGTGAGGGAGAAGGACATACCCGTAAAGCCCGAGGTAAGGGCCGCCAGTGAGATGCTCGGCATAAGCCCCTACGACGTGGCCAATGAGGGGAAAGTCGTTATGGTGGTAGCGAGGGACTACGCAGAAGACGCTCTGAAGGCCATGAGGAAAACAAAGAGGGGCAAGGATGCCGCAATAATAGGCGAGGTAATAGAAGAATACAAAGGAAAAGTTCTTCTCGAGACCGGAATCGGCGGAAAGCGTTTCATGGAGCCTCCCGCCGGTGACCCAGTTCCAAGGATATGCTAACGCATCTCGAAGCCTTCCAGTGCTTTTTTCACTTCTTCCACACTCGCCTCGTCTTCCAGCGTTGAGAGGTCGCCGAGGCCCTTCCCGCTCGCAAGGGCCTTGAGAACCCTGCGCATTATCTTTCCGCTCCTCGTCTTTGGGAGCTTGTTGACGAAGAACACCTCAGCAGGGGCGGCTATTGGCCCAAGGGTTTCCCTCACGTAGTCTATGAGCTCCTTTTTCAGGCCTTCCCTTGGGACGCAGTTCTCCTTTAGGATTACGAACGCCACAGGGACCTCGCCTTTTATCTCGTCGGGCCTGCCTATCACTGCCGCCTCTGCTACGGCCGGGTGGAGAACTAGGGCATGTTCAATCTCAGCCGTTCCAATCCTGTGGCCGGAAACGTTTAGAACCTCATCTGCCCTACCGAATATCCAGAAGTAACCTTCGTCGTCCTTCATAGAGTAGTCAGCAGGATAGTAAATCCAGACTCCTTCATCAGGTTTGCTGAACCTTTGCCAGTAGGTTCTGATGTAGCGCTCGTCGTCGCCCCAGATTCCAAGGAGCATTCCTGGCCAGGGTTTCTTTATCACGAGATAACCGCGCTCATTAGGCTTCGCCGATGTTCCATCGGCTTTGAAAACGTCGGCGTCAACACCGAGACCCGGGAAGGTCGCCGAGCCGGGCTTAAGAGGGGGCAACTGTATTCCGGCGGATGGATAAATCATGTAGCCACCTGTCTCTGTCTGCCACCAGGTGTCTATTATTGGGCACCTTCCACCGCCAACAACCTCGTAATACCACTTCCATGCCCTCGGGTTAATGGGCTCCCCAACCGAACCGAGGAGCCTCAGACTCGAGAGGTCGTGCTTCTTCACCCACTCATCCCCATAGCGCATGAGCATCCTTATCGCTGTGGGGGCCGTGTAGAATATCGTAACGCCGTGCTTCTCGATTAACTCCCAGGGCCTGTCCGGTTTTGGATAGTTGAGCGCTCCTTCATACATCATTACCGTTAAGCCGAGGGTCAGTGGACCATAGACGAGATAGCTGTGTCCCGTAATCCAGCCGACGTCAGCGGTGTTCCAGAAGAGGTCGCTCTCGGTTATCCCCCAGGCCCATTCCATAGTTTTGGCAACGTAGACGAGGTAACCACCGGTGGAGTGAATTATACCCTTGGGCTTCCCGGTGGTTCCGCTCGTGTAGAGTATGAACAGCGGGTGGTTGCTCTCCACCGGAACAGGCTCGACGTACTTTTCAGCTCCTTCGAGAAGCTCGCCCCAGTCGTAGTCCCTGCCTTCAACCATGTTGACGCCGTTATCCTCCCTCCTTAGAACAACAACGCTCTCGACGCTGGGTGTCTCAAGCAAGGCCTTGTCAACTATCTCCTTGAGGTTCAGCTTCTTTCCGCGCCTGTAGAGGTAGTCCGCCGTAATGACTACCTTTGCCTTCGCGTCGTTTATCCTCGTTGCCAAAGCCTCAGCGGAGAAGCCAGAGAAGACGACGCTGTGGATTGCACCGATTCTTGCACTGGCCAACATCGCTATAACAACCTCCGGGACGAGGGGCATATAGATTACAGCCCTGTCGCCCTTCTCAACGCCCAAGTTCTTTAGCGCGGAGGCAAAGCGGTTCACTTCGCGGTAAAGCTCGTAATACGTTAGAGTTCTCGTTTCACCCCTTTCGCTCTCCCATATTATCGCGGCCCTGTTCCTCTTTCCCTCTTTTATGTGCCTGTCCAGTGCGTTGTAGCTGGCGTTCAGCTCACCTCCAACGAACCAGCGGAAGAAGGGGGCATTTGAATCGTCGAGAACTTTGTCCCAGGTCTTGAACCAGTCGAGAACCTTGGCCTGCTCGGCCCAGAACTCCTCAATGTTCTCAATGGACTTCTTGTGTTCCTCCCGAAAGGCCTGCATGGGGACGTATCTTTCTTTTAGAAATCCTTCGCCAATCTGCATGGGGACCACCCGTTTTTTCTGGATAGGGGTTAGGTCTCCTTAAAATTCTTTCGCTTATTGTCAAAATGATAATCGTCAAACGACGAAAAAGAGTTAGGAAAGCTGAATTAGCCGAAAGCCGAAAGATAAGTAGCCGTTCGTCGAAATCAGAGGCAAGGAGTCGCTAAATGGTAACAAAAAGTGCTTAATTTTCGGGAAAACCTGCGAGATATTTGCCAGGAATTTGTAAAAATTTTGGAAGAGAGCGTCAAAACGCCAATAATTTTCAAATGTGCTCATCCGTTGATTATCTTCCACAGCTCCTCAATCTGTTCTATCGGCTCAACTTCCCTTCCATCCAAACTGTCCAGGATAAAGTTCTGGTAGAACGGAATCACAACGTCGGGCTTCACCGGGAGCTTGTCCTCGACACCGGGCAGGGCCTTGTTGAGAACGAGGACGTGCTTCAGGCCAAGGCTCTCGCTCAGCGAGGCTATCTTCCTTGACAGCTCGATTGACTCAGCCGAAGGCTCGGCAACGTCAATTACAACATCAACGTACTTGTCAACACCCCTGCCGAAGTGCTCTATTCCAGCCTCGGTATCAACTATGATGACTTCGTTTTCCCCAAGCTTAATCCCCTCAAGGAGCTTTCTGGCAAGAAAGCCGTAGGGGCAGGCACAACCTTCCTCGGCCTCTTCAATCTTTCCGATTGTGAGAACTGCAAGATTACCTTTCTTCGCGAGAATCTCCTCAGGAATATCGTTGAGTGTCCAGTCAAAGAGCTCCTCATCGAGCTCACCCTGACCTTCTGCCGCCATGAGTATCTTTGCTCTCTTCTTTCCTCCCAAGTGCTCCGCTAGCGTCCTAACCCTTGGCAGGCCAAGCATCCTGTAAAGACCAGGGTTTGACTCGTCTGCATCGATTATCAAAACACGGTAGCCCTTTCTTGCTAGATACTTTCCAAGCATCGCACTTATTGTGCTCTTTCCACATCCGCCCTTACCGCTCACGAGGACCTTCATCTGTATCACCAACTTGCAGAAGAGTAGCACGATTTATAAGGAATTTGGTTCATTCATCGTTTTCAACCATCGGTTCAAAAAAGCCGTATAAACGCCCTTGAGGAGATAAAAACGGTGATGAGGAGTGATTATCTCAAAGCCCTGCGTTACGATGAAGGGCGTTGTTATAGGGGCTTATTCATGGGAGCGACCAATAAAGCTCGACCTGAGAAAAACTGCCCAGTGCCTGGAGGAGAGGGGCTACACCGTCAAAAAGATTATCCCGAGAATGATGCTCATCGTTGATATGGAGGGCTATGAGGTTAGCGTTTACCCGAGTGGAAAGATAATTATAAAGCTCCTCACCGACGCGAAAAAGGGAGAGGGGATAGCAAGGATTGTTTATGACTGCGCCGGGGTTCTGGAGGTGGTATCATGAAAGTTCCCGATGATATAAGGAAGGACATACCCCTGACGAATGAGGTCATCTACTTTGACAACACCGCGACTTCTCTAACGCCGAAGCCTGTTATCGATGCCATGGACGAGTATTACCTCAGATACCGCGCCAACGTCCACCGCGGGGTTCACCGGCTCTCCCAGATGGCGACGCACAAGTATGAGGAGAGCAGGAAGGTCGTTGCTGACTTCATCAACGCAAAGTTTGAGGAGATAGTCTTTACCAAGAATACCAGTGAAAGCCTCAATCTGGTGGCCCTCGGACTGGAGCACCTGTTCAAGCCTGGAGACAAGATTGTCACCACCCCCTACGAGCACCACTCAGATTTGCTCCCCTGGCAGAGGCTGGCTCAGAAGAAGGGCCTTAGGCTGGAGTTTATTGAAGGGGACAACGAAGGCAACCTCGATTTAAGCGACGCAGAAAAGAAGATAAGGGGAGCAAAGCTCGTAGCGGTTCAACACGTTTCTAACGCCCTAGGTGTCATCCACGAGGTCGAAGAGCTCGGAAAACTCGCAAAGGAAGAGAGGGCAATTTTCGTCGTTGACGCGGCTCAAAGCGCCGGCCACATGGAGGTCGACGTTAAGAAGCTTCACGCCGACTTCCTAGCGTTCTCTGGACACAAGGGGCCCATGGGGCCGACGGGAATAGGAGTCCTCTACATAAATGAGGAATTCTTTGATGTCTTTGAACCACCACTCATTGGGGGTGGGACAATAGAAGACGTTGACCTCGACGGTTACAAGCTTACCGAGCCTCCCGAGCGCTTCGAGGCGGGAACGCCGAATATAGGTGGGGCGATAGGCCTTGCCGCAGGTATAAAATACATCGAAAGGGTAGGCATCGAGAAAATTGAGAGGCAGGAGCGGAAGCTTGTGAAAAGAACCGTTGAGGGTCTCGATGAACTTGAAATCCAGTGGTACGGACCTAGAAACCTGAAGAAGCACGCAGGAGTTGTGAGCTTTAACGTTCCACCCCTTCACCCCCACGACGTCGCGGCTATACTCGACGAGAATAACATAATGGTTCGCTCCGGTCACCACTGTGCTCTGCCAGTGATGAAGAAGCTCGGGATAAACGGCACGGTCAGGGCTTCCTTCCACGTCTACAACAGCGTTGAGGAGGTCGAGACTTTCCTCGGGGTTCTTGAGGATTTGACAGGGGGACTTAAGGGCTAAGCCGCCCCTCCCCCACCGCCACCACCTCCTTTGATTATAAGGACGGTAAAGTGAAAGTCAAGCTTTTTCGACAGCACGTTTCCAGGCGATTGAGGCCAGACGACATAGAACTTCTGTTTCCCTGTAAAATGAGTACCCCTGAATTGGTAGACAACAACCTCGACCGCCGGAACAATGAGCAGAGGGCGAACTACGACGAGGGCTTTAATCTGCTTGTTAATGCCCAGACTATAGCTTGGCCCAACGTCGTAGAGGGGGTAAACCCACATTGGGCCAACACTAGGAACATCAAGCCTTTCGAGCTCGGTGGTGTTCAGATTGTACGTTTTAATCCCCTCAGACGAGAGAACGCAGGAAGAAGTCATGCAGAAGTCGTTGTTTATGGGGGAATGGAGATATAAATACTTATCAAGCAACCTAGCACCTGAAAGTGACGTGAGGAAAACTGCTATCAGTATGAATCCCACCAGC
>NZ_WAKV01000056.1 GCF_015523185.1 Thermococcus sp. | reverse complement strand
CATCCTGGCCCTGCAGCAGGGGCCAAGGGTGGGGGTGTTCACCCATTAAAGGGGAACGTGAGCTGGGTTTAGACCGTCGTGAGACAGGTCGGATGCTATCTACCGGGGGTGCTGGCCGCCTGAGGGGAAGGCTCCCCCAGTACGAGAGGAACAGGGAGCCGCGGCCTCTGGTCTACCGGTTGTCCTACAGGGCATAGCCGGGCAGCTACGCCGCGTCCGATAAGGCCTGAAAGCATCTAAGGCCGAAGCGGTCCCCGAAAATAGGCGGCCATTCCTGGGCGTTTGGGCCTGGGTGACCGGTCCGTTGCCCAGGACGAGGGCTCGGGAAGAAGACCCGTTTGATGGAGCGGGGGTGTAAGCGGGAAGGGAAACCGACCCGTTCAGCCTGCCGCTCCCAACAGCCCGAGTGCCCCGGGCGGGGCGTCTGATAGACCAGCTCGCCTATGCACGGCCCTCATGCGACTTAACTTTGCCATTCTCTTCTGTAGGACTCAATGATAAGGATTAAATTCCCTTGTCGTTCTTATTCCGGTGATTTCGATGAAACTACTAGTTCTCGATTTAGACGGCACCCTCTGGGACCATGAGGATGCTTCGGTTTTGGTTCCTCCTTCCGAGTTTAGGGGCAACTGTCTCATAGACTCTACTGGTCAGGAGCTATGCCTTTTTCACGGCGTTCGCGAGTTCCTCGACTGGGCAAGCGAAAGGTTCGTTCTGAGCATAGCCAGTTGGAACCTCGAGGATAAGGTGAGGTGTATTCTTGAAGGCTTTGGCCTCTGGGACTACTTCCTGTTTCCAAAGATTGAGGGACATCCAAACAAGGCCGACATGATAAGACGGACCCTTGACGAGCTGAGCTCAATTGGATACAATATTGAGGAGTCATTTACGTGGATAACAGAGATATTCACGTCGATGAGATTAGGAGGATACTTCCCTCAGTTAACTTTGTGCACATGTGGGTGGATGCGAAATCTTTTGAAGAATTAAGGGAACTCCTTGAAAAGCTGGGGTGATTGTTATGGAGCTGTTGGTTATCAGAGACAAGCGCATTGATTACGACGGCTCGGCAATTAAAAGCCACTGGGCCTACAGGAACTTTGGAATCTTGGGCAACTCCCTCGTCGTCTTCCGCGGGAAGTGCGACGTTAAAGTCGAGGAGATGATTGACATAGAAGATTTGAGGGCGAGCAAGGAAATCAAAAGCGACGATATGGTGCACTACATAATCGAAGTCTTTGACCTTGTCAACACCCTCTTTGCCTCAACTCTCCAGAAGCTTTTCATAGCCAAGCTCTGTGAAGTTCTCGGTGAATACGGGATAAAGACTATCAGAAAGGGCGACGACATCTACGTCAGCGGGAAGAAGCTCAGCATCTCAATAGCCACAGTTTCTCCTGTCAGCGTCAAGATTCACATTGGGATAAACGTGGAAGCCAGGGGAATCCCCGCGGGTGTAGATGCCATCGGTCTCAAGGAGCTCGGCATTACTGACATTGATGACTTTATGGAGAAGACCGGAAAAGCCCTCGTTGCTGAGTTCGAAAAGGTGAAGAAGGACAGCCTTAAGGTTCGGTGGGCTCAGTAGATGAAAAACAGCAAACTTCCAATGAGCGGAACTGCAAGGTTGTCGTCGAGCCAGCCCTGATACTCTGCCAGCGTCAGTATTCCGGCCCACACAATCTTTTTTATTATCCCTCCATCAAGGAATGCAAAGGCTATCAGAACGGCGGTAATTAGGTAGGCCATGCTCCCGGTCCAGTGCTTTTTCAGCTTTACTTTGAACCCGTGCCTTCTGAAGTAATGGTGCCTCACTATCCCAGTAACACCATCGCTTATCGCCATCGCAAGTAACAGAGCTGTGGCGTACTTAACCGGCAGAATAAGCGGGATTACCGAGGCAGAAAATGCGAAGAAAACCTCTCCGTAGTTGTGCTCAATCTGATACCATGAGAACTCTTTCTTTTTAATGTGTGGCCACAGCTGAACTAGTCCAAAGGCGAAAGCCGAAACGCTGAAGACTTTGGCTGGAATTTCTCCGTAGTAGAACATTAGAACGGCTGGAACAATGCTGAAATGAATTATCTTCCTGTTTATCCACGCCCATTCGTGTCCTAATTTCTGTGTCATGCATATTGCAAGGAGAATAATACCCGCGGCAACACCCGCGCAGGGTACCCATTCAATCATTTTTGTTCCCACGAAATGTAAATCCTGTTATCAGAAAAATTTTTCGTTTATCCTTTTACAAAGCTTAACGCTTAACCTTAAAAGTCCTTTTCCCGAGCTAGAGCAGGTGGTGAGGATGGTTCACTGGGCTGACTACATGGCTGAGAAGATAATCAAAGAAAGGGGCGACAAGGAGAAGTACGTCGTTGAGAGTGGAATCACCCCGAGCGGTTACGTTCACATAGGCAATTTTAGGGAGTTCTTCACGGCTTACATCGTTGGCCACGCCCTCCGCGATAGGGGTAAGAAGGTGAGACACATCCACATGTGGGATGACTACGACCGCTTTAGGAAGGTTCCGAAGGACATCCCGGCCGAGTGGAGGGAGCATTTAACAAAGCCTGTTCGTGAGGTTCCAGACCCGTGGGGCTGTCATGATAGTTATGCGGAGCACTTCATGGAAAAGTTCGAGGAAGAAGTGAGAAAGCTTGGCATCGAGGTGGACTTCCTCTACGCGAGCGAACTGTACAAATCTGGGGAGTATGCCGACGAGATAAGGCTCGCCCTCGAAAAGAGGGATGAGATTAAGGCAGTCCTCGACAAGTACCGCGAGAGGGCCAAACAGCCACCGCTCGAGGAGAGCTGGCAACCGGTGATGGTCTACTGTCCGAAGTGCAGGAAGGAAGCGGAGTTCATTTCTTGGGACGGCGAGTGGAAGGTCAAATATCGCTGTGAGCACTGCGGAGAGGAAGGCGAGACCGACATAAGGGAGGGCAACGTGAAACTTAGATGGCGCGTTGACTGGCCGATGCGCTGGGCACACTTCAAGGTTGACTTTGAACCGGCCGGAAAGGACCACTTAGCTGCTGGAAGCTCCTACGACACTGGAAAGGAGATATCCGAGAAGGTCTTTGGCTGGAAGGCCCCCATGACACTGATGTACGAGTTCGTTGGAATAAAAGGTCAGAAGGGCAAGATGTCAGGGAGTAGGGGTAACGTGATACTGCTTTCCGACCTCTACGAGGTTCTCGAGCCAGGCATAATCCGGTTTATCTACGCGAAGACGAGGCCAAATAAAGAGCTTAAGATTGACCTTGGTTTGGGCCTTCTCAACCTCTACGACGAGTTTGACAAGGTTGAAAGGATATACTTCGGCCTTGAAAAGGCCAAAAACCCTGAGGAAGAGGAGGAACTGAAGAGAACCTATGAGCTCTCGATGCCGAAGGTTCCCGAAAAACTGGTCGCTCAAGCCCCGTTCCGCTTCCTCGTAACTCTCGTCCAGATGCCACACCTTGACGAGGAAGGCATAATCAAAATCCTCCAAGAGCAGGGGCACGTTCCAAAAGAGCTGAGCGAAGAAGACCTCGAGAGGATAAGGCTCCGCATAAGACTTGCCAAAAACTGGGTTGAGAAGTACGCGCCCGATGACGTTAAGTTCACCCTGCTCGAAAAACTCCCAGAGGTTGAGCTCGAGCCGGAAATCAGGGAGGCAATGCTTGAAGTGTCAGAATGGCTTGAAAGGAACAAGGAATTCACGGTTGACAAGCTGAACAACGTTCTCTTTGATGCTGCTAAAAAGCGTGGGATTCCAAGTAGGAAGTGGTTCAAGGCACTCTACAACATCTTCATCGGCAAGGACCGCGGACCGAGGCTCGCTCCTTTCTTGGCTTCCCTCGATAGGGAATTCGTTATCAAGCGCCTCCGCCTCGAGGCCTGAGCTATTTTTTCGGGATGTAAACTTGAAAGTAGCTGTGCTCGTTTATTTTTTCCTCGGCAATCTTTTTGAAGTAGAGCTTTGCCAGAAGTTCAACGGCTGTCTTTCCCCAGACGTTGAACCTGACGCGGAAGGATTTTTCCTCGCTCTGAAACTCTATGAGAACGGTTTTCTCGTCTTTGTCTGGTAGAACCTTGCTAATCCAGTACTCGGCACCGACAACCTGTCCATTCATTAGAACCGGGAGGAGCTCCCTAAGGTCCGTGAACTGTAGGAGTAGCTTTCCTCTGGGTTTCAGAACTCTGGCAATTTCTCGAAAGGCCTTCCCGAGTTCCAAAGGCTCAAAGTGCACGAGGTTGTCAATGAAGAGGACGTAGTCGAAGGAGCTGTTCTCGAAGGGCAAATTCCTGGCATCGCCTTTAACGAACTCGACCCTTGAGCCCTTCTCCTTCGCGAAGCTTTGTGCAAGGGACAGCATGTAATCGCTGTTGTCAACTCCAATAACTTCGAACCCAAGGTCCTCGAGGAGGAAGGAAAATCCTCCTGCACCACAGCCGAGGTCGAGAACTTTGCCCTTTTCTTTCATAAACTTTACAAGGAGTGGCTCCAGGCTTTCAATTCTCCTTTTGTATTCGTCGGAGTATATGTCGCTGTATGCCTTGAATGCCGAGTAGTACTCCTCGAACGTCATGTTTTTGAATTCTCGCGTTCCCTTAAATAAGTATCCAAAATTTCCGGTGGTGGTCGAGGTGATAAGGATAAGTGCCCCTGCCCACCTCCACACCGGAAACCCGGACTTGAGCGGTGACATGGGAAGGCTTTATGGAACGATTGGCTTCGCCATCGAAACGCCGAGGCTTGAGATAGTGGTCAGGGAAGCCGAGAAGGACACCTCAAACGATGAAGATGCTCTCAGGTTCCTCAAACGTTTCAGAGAAAGCTACGACTTTCCTCCGGTTGAGGTTACCATTAAGAGTTACATCCCTAAGTGGGTCGGAATAGGCTTCCATACGACCCTGGCCTTGAGCCTTGGAAAGGCAGTTAGCGAGCTCTACAACCTCAACCTCTCGCTCGATGAGATTGCCCTCGCGATGAGGCGTGGCCTAATAACGGCCCTCGGCTTCTACGCGGTTAAGGTCGGCGGCTTTATCTACGAGGGAGGCTTCCCTGTGGACAAGCGCGAGAAGGTGGTCCCTCCCCTTATTTTCAGGGGTGAGATGCCGGAGGACTGGCTCTTCGTCGTTGCCATACCAGAAACACCGAGGAAGACCCTGGCTGAGGTCAGGAAGAGGGAGGACGAGATACTGGGCAACCTGAGGAGGATGCCCTTTGAACTGGCCGACAGGCTCTCGAGGATTGTCCTCATGAAAATCCTTCCAGCTTTTGTAGAGCGCGACATCAAAACCTTCGGTGAGGGTCTCTACCAGTTCAACCACCTCCTTGGCGAGTTCTGGAGCGACTACCAGGAGAACGTCTACTGCTGTGACGTAGTCAACGAGGGAATAAAGCTGATGCTTGACAAAGCTTACTGCGCCTGCCAGACGAGCTGGGGACCGACTTTCTACGGCCTCATTGAGGGGGAAGCTCAGGCCGAGGAACTAAGGGCAATGGTTGAGTCCTTCCTCCGCGAGAACGGCGACGGCGGTGAGGTCTTTATAACCCGCACCGACAACCGCGGGATGGTGGTGGAGCGTGGTTAAGGCCGTTGGTATAGACTCCGGGACGAAGAGTATGGACTTCTTTGGCTTCGACGACGAGACGGGGGAGATAATCATTGACACCTCCGTTGACAGGAATAAAGTGACCGAGAACCCGGCTGTAATCGTCGAGCTCTTGAGGGAAGTTCAGGAAAAATACGAAAAGATTGACGCTATAGTCGGCCCCTGTGGCTACGGAATGCCGCTGAAGCCGGCAAGAGAAGCCACCGATGAAGAGATAGCCCTCGCGACCTTCATCACCGAGGCCGACGTTAGGAGGAGGCTCAAGATAGTCGGTCTGAGAGAGTTAATGTTGCTCCTCAGAGAAGCGAGGGATTTAAACGTCTACTTCACGCCCGGCGTCATACACCTTCCGACGGTTCCCGAGTGGAGAAAGGCCAACAGGATTGACCTTGGAACAGCGGATAAGGTCTTCACCGTGGCTCTTGCGATGGTCCGAGAGGCGGAGCGGAAGGGCATCCCCTACTCCCAGACCAACCTCATTGCCGTTGAGGTCGGCTTTGCCTATACCTCGGCGATGGCAGTTAAGAATGGTCAAATCGTTGACGCCATGGCCGGAACTGCCGGCTTCCCGGGCTACCTTGGAATGGGTTTCATGGACGGTGAGCTCGCCTATGCTTTGGCAAACGCCTTGGACGACTTTGGAAAGTTAGCCCTCTTCCAGGGCGGTGCCTCTTACATAGCTGGAGTGGACCCCTTCTCAATCTCCCTGGAGGAGTTCGTGAAGCTCGCGAAAGAGGATGAAAGGGTCGGGAAGGGCTACAGAGCCATGGTGGAGGCCATAGTCAAGGATGTCTTTGCCCTACTGCCCTCGGCAAAGCCGGAGTCAATCTACATCAGCGGCCGCTTTTCAAGAATTCCCGAGTTCTTCAGTGATGTCAAAGAGGCACTCAACGGGGCCTTTGAGAGCTACGGTTTCTCCATCGAAGTCCTCAAGCTTGAGAGCAGGGCGAAGGCCAAAGAGGCCGCCGAGGGGAGCGCAATAATAGCCAACGGCATCGCCGGCGGGACCTACGCCCCGCTGGTCGAGAGCTTAAAGCTGAGGGAGAGCTCGGGCTCTATCTTTGACTGGGTAAACATGAAGGAACGCGATAAGCTCAGGATTTTCGAAAAGCTAATCCTTTAGGCGAATTTTTTTGAGCTTAGGTTTTTATTTCTCCCCTCTAATTTTCCCCGGTGGTGCTCATGGAGTTCAACCTCATCATTACTGGTGTCGGCGGTCAGGGTGGATTGACCCTCTCTAGGATAATCGGAAACGCGGCAATGGTTGAAGGCTACAACGTTAGGATAGGCGAGACCTTAGGAATGAGCCAGCGCTACGGTAGCGTTCTGAGCTATCTGCGCTTCGGCGAGGAGGTTTATTCCCCCCTCATCGAGGAGGGCAAGGCCAACCTCATGCTGGCACTTGAACCTGCTGAAGCTTTGAGGAACGCACGCTTTTTAGGAAAGAAGAGCGTTGCTATAATCAACGCCTACCCCATCCACACAGCGACCACTTTAGTCGGTAAGGAAAAGTATCCAGAGCTCGGCGAGATAAGGGACGCTATAGGAAAAATCTGCCCGGTTCACATGACTAACTTCCAGAGGGAGGCTGATAAGATAAACCCCCGCACTTTGGGCGTTCTGATGCTCGGCTACGCCTACGGCAAGGGTCTAATCCCTCTCAAGCGCGACTCCCTGCTTGAGGGCATAAAGCTCACCCTCCGCGAGAGGCTCTGGGAAATGAACTTCAGGGCCTTCGAGCGCGGCGAGGAGCTGGCTGATAAGTAAGCCTTCTCCTTATTCATCGTGCTTGATGAAAAAGGCGTAAAAGAGTGCCGTTGCGAAGGCATAGAGGAACGCGGTGGCGTAGAAGGGATAGGCCAAGGAAACCGCGAAAAGAGTTCCGCCTATTGAGTTTCCTATTCCCCTCATAAACGTTGAAAACGCCTGCTGGATTCCGTTGGCTGTTGCCTTCTCCTCGGTTCTAAAGAACCCCATCATAAAGGAGCTGTTTATGGGCCAGATTATGTTCATGAGTATTGCCCTGAGGACGTAGATAGCTCCAGCTAAAGTAAAGGTCTTTATTGACGGGAATACCACGAAGAGGAAGGTGGCCGTCCCCTGGAATGCTGTTATGACCTTTACAGGCCCGTATTTCTTGACGAGCTCGGGCAATCCAAAGGAGCCGAGGCCCATGGCCAACTGCTGGAAGAAGAAAATCCAGCTTATTGCCTGAAGGGTTTCTCCAAAGCGGAGCTTGAAGTAGAGGCTCATAAAGGGTATCGTTATCCCCGCGCCGAGACCTATGAGTGCGCTCGGCAGGGAGAACTTGAGGATTTTGAGAACGAGGGCCTTTTCCCATCTAATCTTTCTTTCTCTGACAACGACGTCCCTGACCATAAGCAGAGCAGGGATGACGAAGACGAACTGGAGGAGCGAGAGGGAAAACGTTATTCGGTATGCGGTTTCCTCAGCAATGGACAAGCCCATGAAATAGCCAGGCAGAAAACCCGCGAGGAGAACCCCCAATGAGTTGAAGAGGGTTCCTAGTCCGAAGCTCTTGGAGAAGGCCTCGTGTCTTCTCTCATCGGGAACGAGCTCGCTTAGGTAGGCGTTGTAGTTCGGTTGTCTTAGCCCCATGTTTACCCCAACGAGGACAAAGCCTAGAAAAAGAACGAGGGAATTTATGGCTAGTACCTGAAGGAGCCTCCCTGTTAGGCCGAGAAAAGCGCTCAGGAGGAGGGTTTTTCTGTAGCCGAGACGCAGGGATATCGGACCAGCGAGGAGGAAGAAAAGTCCCCCCACAATTGTTTGCGCCGAGAAGAAGGCACCCATGGCCTTCATGTTGTATCCTAGGACCTTTAAATAGAAGGGCATTATGAAGAAAGAAAACCACAGGAAAGTCTGACCCAGTGCGTTTGCTCCTATGAGTATTTTCGCGTCCCTGCCGTACTCTGAGAGCATGGTAAAACGTCTCTCATAGCGTTTATAAGCTTATCGAAATGAAACCTTTAAGACCCTACCTCTATATATCGTTGGTGTCAGCTATGGAGTTCAGGAAGATACAGTTCACAGGGCGAAGCTCATACATAATTTCTCTTCCAAAAAAGTGGGTTAGGGAGCATGGTTTAAAACAGGGGGACACGATACCACTGGTTATAAACCCCGATGGGAGCATCACTATATTTCCAAGCGAGCCTAAGGAAGTTAGCGAAAAGAAAGTTCTGACGCTTTCAAGGGAGTTCTCCCCGGACATGGCCATCAGGCTTGTAATCTCAGCCTACATTCAGGGTTACGACGTTCTTGAGATTCAACTAAATGAGGAGATGCCGATTTACAAGGTGAAAATCAGAAAGGTCCTCCAGAGCCTTCCGGGCGTTGAGATAATCCTCGACGAGCCGACTAGAATCATAGCTAAAAGTCTCCTTGACGAGGACGAGGTGAACCTCGCTGAGCTCCTCAGGAGAATCCGCTCTATAGTAGTTTCGATGCTCGGCGACCTCGAACTGCTCATCAGGGGGGAGAATGGCGAGATAAAGCGGGATATAAACGACCTCGAAAACGAGCTCGACCGCTTCTACTTCCTGATAATAAGAACCGTCAACAGGCTTCTCAGCAAGCACACCGTTACCGAGGAGAGCGGAATTGTGAAGAGAACTTTCGACCTCATGGGAATCCTCTTCATAGCGAGGGAAATCGAGAGGATAGGCGATCACATCATCAGAATCGCCGAGAATCCGGATGAGATTGACGTTCCCTACCTGAGGGAGAAATTCGAGGCCATGGTTGTCCAGATTGAGAAGCGCGATCTCAAGGCCATAGACAAGCTAATGCTTGAAATCCGTGCCACGATTAAGGCTACCGATTACAGGCAGTCGATAGCGAAGGAGAGCTTCAGGAGGGTTCTTGAGTACATCGAGAACATCGGGGAGACAATAATAAACATGTCCCTCAGCTGATTTTTTCTCGTTTCCACAATTCTTTTAACCCTTCGAGGGAATTTTTTCCGGTGGTTCTAATGGTCGCGATAATAGTCCATGGCGGTGCCGGGACTATCAAAAAGGAGGAGAGGATACCAAAGGTTATAGCTGGTGTTAGGGATGCTGTTCTTGCCGGCTGGCGCGAGCTTAAGAGGGGCTCAGCTCTGGATGCCGTCGAGGAGGCGGTAAAAGTTCTCGAGGACAACCCGCTCTTCAACGCGGGAACCGGGAGTGTTCTAACCCTCGACGGAAGGGTCGAGATGGACGCGGCAATAATGCGCGGAAAAACTTTGGATGCCGGGGCTGTTGCCGGAATCTGGGGAGTTAAAAATCCGATAAGCGTTGCCAGAAAGGTAATGGAGAAGACTGACCACGTCCTCCTAATTGGTGAAGGTGCCGTAAAATTCGCGAGACTTCTCGGTTTCGAGGAATACGACCCCACAACCGAGGAAAGGCTGAAACAGTGGAAAGAGCTCAGGAAAAATCTCCTTGAGAAGGGAGAGACCAAGCACTGGAAGAAGCTCAACGAGCTGATAAGGGAGTATCCCGAGGTCCTGAGGAGCACTGTCGGAGCGGTGGCTTTTGACGGGGAGGAAGTCGTTGCGGGGACCTCAACAGGAGGGGTTTTCCTTAAGATGTTCGGTCGCGTTGGTGACACACCGATAATCGGTGGGGGAACATACGCCAACGAAGTTGCCGGGGCTTCATGTACTGGCCTCGGGGAGGTTGCCATAAAGCTCGCTTTAGCTAAAAGTGCCACCGACTTTGTAAGGCTCGGTATGGACGCACAAACAGCCAGCGAAGCCGCGATAAGCCTTGCGACCAAGTACTTCGGGAAGGACACTATGGGTATAATCATGGTTGATTCAAAGGGTAACGTCGGCTTCGCGAAGAACACCAAGCATATGAGCTACGCCTTCATGAAGGACGGCATGGACGAGCCGGAGGCTGGTGTTTAGTGGGTTCGATGAGGAACGTCTGGCTTTTGAACTTTTCAACGTTCTTTTTCTTCCTCGGGATAAGCGTGGTTACTCCTGTTGTTTCCCCCTTTCTGGTTAGCTTAAGGGCTGAACCATTCCTCGTGGGCCTTATCGCCGGAATAACCTCTTTCCTTTCTCTGGTTTCGAAGCCGATAGGCGGTGCCTTCGGGGACAGGGGTTACCGCTTCCATGCCCTCGTTGGGGGTAACTTACTAGGTCTTTTCGCAGGGGTTCTCTACGTGGTCTCTGCATTAAGCGCAAACGTTTACCTCTTCGCCTTCGCAAGGGCAATACATGGCTTTTCGATGGGCCTGTTCTTTCCCTCCAGTCTCTCAACGGCGGTTGATTTGGCTCCTGAAGGCAGGGTCGGAGAAACACTCGGCTGGCGTGGGATGATGTTTTCCCTAGGGAATATAGTTGGCCCCGCCATAGGTGGTTATGCCTCCGATGCCATAGGTTTCTCGGGGACCTTCGCTCTCACCGCCCTGTTCTCGGCAGTTGGAGCGGTCTTTGCCCTCGTGGCATGGAATGAGGCAGGAGATATAGCTAAGCCGAGGGAGCATGAGAAGGCCAGCTACCGCGAGCTCCTCAGGGTTTCCTTCGTTTCAGCATCGCTGACGCTCTTTCTCTTCTCCGTTAGTTACGCGGGTGTTACAACTTATCTGCCAGCTCTCTACAAGTCCCTCTCGCTTCCCCAGAGTCTCTTCGGTTACTACATGATGGTGATAGGGCTTTTCTCCTTTATGACGCGGGTCATCGGCGGTAAAAGTGCCGACAGGAATGGGCCCGTTCCCGTGATAACCCTTGGACTAACCCTCCTTCTTGCCGGTTACATGCTCCTCAACGTTTACATTCTCCCCCCAATGGCCTATATGAGTGCCGCCCTCATAGGGGCCGGCTTCGGTCTGGCGGTTCCTGCCATGCAACTGATGGCCCTGGGGAGCCTTCCCAAGAGAATACGGACGATGGGTTCGGGGATATACACGATGTTCTTTGACCTTGGGACATTAGCGGGTCAGGTGAGCCTCGGCTACGTCGCCCAGCTTAAGGGCTACTCCGGTGTCTTCCCGCTCCTGCCACTCATTTTGGGGGCTGGCTTTATAACCCTCTATGCTCCAGCTTTGTGGGGGAAGCTGAATGCTCGTTAGGGTCTCCTACGGAACCGCGATAACTATGGGTTTAATCAAGGCTAAGCTCATGGCCAGGCCAACGACCGCCTACCTCATGACGTACTGGTCCGGTAAGTGCTCCAACGACTGCGCCTTCTGCGCCCAGGCAAGGACGAGCAAAGCTAACCTTGACAGGCTTTCCCGTGTGACGTGGCCGGCCTTTGAGCTTGAGGAGGTGGTTAAAGCCCTCCCTAACGGCCGCTTTGGAAGGATATGCCTCCAGACCATAAACTATCCGGGCATGCTCGACGACGTTTTTGTCCTTCTCAAAGCTTTTAAACCCCTTAAACTGCCGATTTCCGTTTCAATAACTCCCGTTGATTCGGAAACTCTCGAGCGTTTCAGGGCTCTTGGTGTTGACTACGTTGGCGTTGGCCTTGATGTAGCGAGCGAGAGACTTTTCAAAACCCTCAAGCCTGACTTCAAGTGGGAAGAGATGTGGCGCTTTGCAAAGGATGTTATTGACGTACTCGGCGAGGGCAAGGCCTTTGTCCACGTCATAGTCGGTCTCGGAGAAACCGACAGGGAGCTAATCGAGACCTTCGAGAGAGCTTATTCATTAGGTGCGGACGTTTCTCTCTTTGCTTTCACTCCACTTAATGGAACGAGGCTTGAGAACCTCTCACCACCAGGTCTCGAGCGCTACCGGCGGATTCAGCTCGCCAGATGGCTCGTGGAGAATAGCTTAATGGACAGAATACTCCTTGAAGGCGATGAAATAGCGGGCTTTGACCTCGATGGCCTCAACGTTCCGCCGTCCGTTTTCTCAACCCACGGCTGTCCTGCATGTAACAGGCCCTACTACAACGAGAGGCCGAAAAGAGAGCCCTACAACTTCCCGTTTCTGCCTGAAAAAGGGTACGTGGAGGAAACGCTCACTCGATTAGGCTCTCGAAGACCTCGTTGAATTCGGGTAAGATGAACTTTTCCCTCACCTTTTCTCCCTTTGCGAGCTTCACGAGGGCCAGAGTGAAGCGGTGCAGTTCCTCGTCTTCCTCAATTAGCTTGAGCGTTGCTTCCATGTTCTCCGCGAGTTCACTGAGGCGGCTTTCCCTCTTGATTATCGCCAGTATGTCGCCAAGTCTCTTGACACCGAGCCTGTAGTGGTCCTCGCTTGGGGCCCTGAGTATGGCTCTGAGGGCGCACTTAACTGCCCCTCGGTAGTTATCCTCCTGGAGGAAGATGTCGGCCAGGCGGAAGCAGGCCTCGAAGTAGAACTCCGGCTCGACTTCTAGGCTCTCGTGGAGTATCTCGTCGAGCTTCTTCTTTGCGGTTTCGAGGTCCCGCCTGTTTTCCGCCTCGATAGCCTCTCGGAAGAGCCTAACTATTCTCTCGCGCCTGTTAAGGGGTTCGTACTTAATCACCATATCTCTCCCCCCTGCTCTCATGCCAGGCCTTCTCAAAGTCCGGCCATATTTCATCAAAGCTCCTGTTAACCCTCCACCTTCTCCTGAAGGCGTTAATTATGACACTCAAATCTCTCTTCAACAGCTCGTAGCTCTCGGGGTTGGCGGTTGTGAGGTGTTGTGCCCAGTCTATTATGAGAACGTCATCTCCCGTCAGGACGACGTTGAACTCGCTCAGGTCGGAGTGGACTATTCCAAAGCGCACTATCTTGAGGTACTCCTCTAGGATTCTGTCGAGGAAGTTTTCGGCTTCCTCTCTGGTGAGCTCGTCGTCCCTTAGCTCGGCCAGTTCGGTTCCCTCAACGAACTCCATTACCAGAACGTGCCTGTTCCACGCTACCGGCTTTGGAACCCTCGCTATTGGGCTAAGAAGAACCAGGGCGTCGTACTCCTTCTTGGCTATGAGCCTTGAAATGTAGAGCCAGCTTGTGTGATGTTTATCCGAGAAGACGTGCGAGTGGTAGCCTGCCCTCCGTGAGGCAGTTCTTCCGCCTACCCTGTTGAACTTCACGGCGACCTTCTCGCCGGTTGGCGTTATTCCAACGTAAACGTCGGCGTCCTTTCCGACACCTACCTGTGTGGTGCTTATGGCTTCCACCACGCCTTTTCTCGCCAAGGCTCTTATAGCCAGAACGTCGTAACCGTGTATTGTCAGCTGGTAGCCGATGTATCCTATGTCGCTCCTCCGCCTGACCAGAGACATGTCGTCCAGCTTGCCCAACCGGAAGGATGCCGTCTCAACGTCCACCCTCGCGAAGCGCGCTATGTTCTCTAGTGGAACCCACTTATGGTGCCTCATGTTAAGCTCTACTCCCCTGAGGATTCTGAAGTCTAGGTCGTGGAGGCTCGGGTAGGCCTCTAGGGCCAGCAGTTTGCTTACCATCTCTCCTCTCCTCCCGGCGTTACTTGTCTTGGATTCTTATAAACCTTAGTTGAGCACCTTTGTCCAACAGATTTTTAACCGTTCAGTTGTTCATCGAAGTTATGCTCCTCCAGTTGCTGCTCATAACGCTGGGCTGGATTTTCAACTACGCCCACAGAATGGTGGTTTCTCCGCTCTTGCCCATGATTAAGTCAGAGTTCCATCTCACGAACGCTCAGGCCGGTCTTTTGATGACGGCGTTGCTCCTTCCTTACGCCATCGTTCAGGTTCCCGCCGGTTACCTTGGAGACCGCTTTGGGAGGAGAACGCTTCTCACACTGAGCGTGTTCGGCTATTCCCTCTCATCGGCGATGCTTTTCTTTTCATCGAGTTACTGGGAGTTTTTGGCTTTCAGAGCTCTCTACGGCTTTTTCTCCGGTCTCTACTACGCCCCTGCGACGGCTTTAATAGCCGAGACCTACGGCAGAAGGAAGGGCTCTGCCCTTGGTGTCTTCATGCTCGGCCCTCCCCTCGGTTCCGGCATAGTTCCACTCCTTGTCGTGCCTATAGCCCTGAACCTAGGATGGCGCTACGCCTTTCCGGTTCTGGCCCTCCTGAGTTCGGCTGTGGGGGTTCTGCTCCTCTTATCCCTAAGAAAACTTGAGGAGAAACGAGTAAGGGCGAGACTTTCCATTGAAGTTGGGTCAATAAACCTTGCCATTGCCAACTTTCTCTCGCTCATGGCCTTTTTTGGAGTTCTAACGTTTCTTGTGGCATTCTTGACCAATAGGGGAATGGGAGTTGAAAGGGCTTCCTTTCTGTTCTCCCTCCTCTCCTTAGTCGGCGTAGCCGGTTCTCTCGCGGGAGGTTTTCTCTACGACAGGCTCGGGAGAAGGGCGCTGGAGTTCGTATTCTTCTTCAATGGGGTTTTCATATTGCTCCTTACCTTAAGGCCAGGTCTCGTTCCGGTTCTGATACTCGGCCTGACGTTCTACTCCGTTGGGCCGATGGTTACAGCCTTCTCTGCCGAAACCGCGGGGAGAGATAACCTGGGCCCCGTTATGGGATTCGTTAACATGGTGGGCTTCTTTGGGGCTACCGTCGGGCCCTATTTCACCGGCTACCTGATAGACAGGCTCGGTTACAGGGGAGCGTTCTTCTCCATAGCGGTTCTCTACGTTCTGGCCGAGGTAATAATAAAGGGGACAGAAACGGGAGTCAGCCGTACATGACCTCGTGCATCGCTATCGCCTGGGCGAGTCTCTTCTCGGCTCCCAAGACCTTCTCGACTGCCTTGAGGAAGTCGTCCTGCGTAACGTACTCGCGCCTGTCCCTGATTGCGAACATTCCTGCCTCAGTCGCTATCGCCTTTAAATCCGCTCCGCTCGCGCCCTCTGTGAGCTCGGCTATAATGCGCAGGTCAACGTCCTTCAGGTTCATCTTCCTCGTGTGGACCTTGAGTATCTCAAGCCTTCCGCGGAAGTCAGGGAGAGGAACCTCTATGAGCCTGTCAAACCTTCCAGGTCTCAGCAGAGCCGGGTCGAGTATGTCGGGTCTGTTGGTTGCGGCTATGACCTTGACGTTTCCGCGCGGGTCGAAGCCGTCCATCTCAGCAAGGAGTTGCATCAGGGTTCTGTTAACTTCCCTCTCGCCACCCGTCGTTTCGTCCATTCTCTTCGCTCCTATGGCGTCAATCTCGTCTATGAAGATTATCGTTGGAGCCTTCTCCTTGGCGAGTTCAAACAGCTCGTGAACCAACCGGGCACCCTCGCCGATGAACTTCCTCACGAGTTCGCTACCGACTACGCGTATAAAGGTGGCGTTAACTTCCCTCGCTAGGGCCTTTGCCATGAGGGTCTTTCCACAGCCCGGCGGACCGTAGAGGAGAACGCCCTTCGGAGGCTCTATCCCAACCTTTTCAAAGAGCTCAGGGTGCTTGAGGGGAAGCTCTATGGCCTCCCTGAGTTCCTGGAGTTGCTTCTCAAGACCCCCGATGTCGTCGTACGTGACTTTGGGTCGCTCTATGACCTCAAATCCGAGCACGCTCGGGTCCTTCTCTGTTGGGAGGAGTTCCACTATGGCCATCGTTCTCTGGTCGAGGGCCACTCTCGAACCGGGCTTGAGCTTGTCGCGCTCTATCCAAGGGGCGATTCTAACAACGAAGCGCGGTCCGTTGTAGTTCTGGACTATCGCCCTCTCGTCGTCGAGAACCTCGATAACGTTGCCCGCGAAGGCCGGGGGCTGTCTGAGCCTCGACATCTCCATCCTTAATCGCGAAAGTTCCCTCTCAAGTCTCTCCTTATCGGCCTCTAGGGTTCTCACCTGGAGTTCGAGCTGTCTAATCCTTCTCTTCAGGAAGGTGACGTAGTCATCGTAACTTTCATGCATGTTTGCATCCTCTATGCTCATGTTATCTCACCTCGTCACTGTGTCATTATCACCGATAGCCTTTTTAACCTTGTTGGGTGTTCCACCTTTTTCATGCTCTCTTTGTGTTCATTCTTGTCCAATGAGTATTGGTGACTCTTTAGCGTTGTAACTCAATCGACGTGTAACATACGAAATTCTTATTAACCCTGAATTCCAATTTTACTCGGTTGAAACCGGGGTGGGGTGAAATGAGAATCGAAATCAAACTCAGGCCTGCGGAGGAGGATACGGTACTGCCCTTTAACTATAACTACGAGGTTTATACTCAAATCCTCGAAAAGATATATCTGGTCTCTCCGGAGCTTGCCCACGAGGTTGAGACGAGCCACGCGGACTATTTTACCTTCTCCAGGATAATGGTCCGTAGAAGGGAGCTCCTTCCAGAGGCTGGCATCAGAGTCCTTTCTGATGATGTCTCCCTGTACGTCTCGTCCCACTCCGGAGAACTCATTAAGGCTATAGCAGAAGGTTTTCTCGATGACCCTCTCCTCAAGATTGGAAACGCCGCGTTCATTGCCGATAATGTTAAAGTGCTCAAAGAACCTGAAATCAAAAACGAGGTTCTCTTCTCGACTTTAAGTCCGATAATGGTGAGAACTGTCAAGTTCGTCAATGGCAGGATGAAGATATGGGACCTCTATCCCAGCGATGAAATGTTCTTCGACAAGCTTCGCAAGGTAATGCTAATGCGCTATTCCGCAATCTACGGTCACATGCCCGAGGACAAGGAGTTCAAGCTTGAGGTTCTGAAATTCAAGCCGGTAAGGATTCTTGTCAGGGACACGTATTTCAGGAGTTCCCTCATGGTGTTCCGCTACACTGGTTCAGTGGAGCTGGCAAGGTTCGGCTATGAGACGGGCTTTGGAGAGAAAACAAGGTATGGCTTTGGAATGGTTAAGGTAATTGACTCAGAGCCCAGACGAGAAGGCCAAGAATAAACTCTATTCCCCAGACAATTGCCACGAGTTTCGGCTCTGTGACCCTGACCATTTTCATTATCTTCCCAAGGAAGCTCGGATACGGCGGTGCTTTTAGAGTTCCATCTGGCAAAACTTCCGTTCTCCCGTGCTTCCTCACGCCAAAGCGAACGCTCAGGGCTTTTATCGTGAAGTCAAGAAAGTGGGGAATCAGAAGGATTGCCGTGTAAACCTCTACCTTGCCGAGAATTCCAACGAGGCCTATCAGGGCTCCAAGGCTGAGCGTTCCTGTGTCACCGGGAAAGACCCTTGCCGGATACCTGTTCCACCAAAGGAAGCCTAGGGAGGCTCCAAGGCCAATCAACGCGAGTTCCCTTGCGGTTCCTTCCGTGATGAGTGCAAGGAATCCGAGTATTATTGCACTCGTGCCAACTTCGAGACCGTTGAACCCGGCCAGCATGTTAACCAAATTTGCCGAACCCGTGACGAAGAACATGGCAAATATCGGGTAGAGAAGGCCTAGGTTTAGTGAATATCCGAAAAAGTCAACGCTCCTTCCGACGTTTAAAAACGCCACCGGGACTGAGACGAGGAGTGATAGGGCCACTTTGTGGGACTGTCTCAGGTTTGTTATGTCGTCAATGACCCCAACGAGACCGAAGAGCAGAAAAACCACAAGTGCATCTGACCCCACGAGCGCCCCAAGGATTCCGACGGTCAGAACTATCGCTAACCCTCCCATCTCGGGAACCTTGGGCTTTTCGGGCTTGTGTATGTCTCTACCCACGATTCCGGCCCTTTTCATCGCGTCCTTTATGTACGCCGTTAGTGCGAGCGAAAGGATTAAAGCTATAAGTGAAGTCATCACTATCATCCTTGACACCGGCTTCCCTACGTGGGAGCGAAAATAAACCCTTCGGTGGTAGCATGGACATCAGGGCGGTTGTTTTTGACCTCGATGGAACCCTTGTTGGGGCTGAAAAGCCCTTCAGCGAAGTTAAAAGAGAGCTTAGGGAAAGGCTTGTCTCCCTTGGAATCCCGGCCGATGAAATAGGCGAGCTGACGCCGATGTACGAGGGTCTTATAGAACTGTCGCAAAAGACTGGGAGACCTTTCGAGGAGTTCTACTCAATTCTCGTTGAGTTAGAAGGGGAAAGAATAAAGGATAGCTTCCTGTTCGATGGCGCTATTGAACTCCTCGATTACCTCCAAGGCAGAGGAATAAAGCTCGCCCTTATGACTAGAAGTTCCAGAAAAGCTACTCTCATTGCCCTAGAAAGTCATAGCCTGTCCAATTACTTCGATGTAATATTAACGAGGGACGACGTTCCTGCTGAAGAGCTTAAACCCAACCCCGGCCAGCTGAAGAGAATTCTCGAAACCCTGAACGTCCCTCCTGAAAAAATCCTCGTCGTTGGGGACCACGGCTACGACGTTATCCCTGCTAGGGAGCTCGGCGCGCTCAGCGTTCTTGTTACGGGGCATGAACACGGCAGGATGAGCTTTCAGGTCAAGGCAGAACCCCATTTTGAAGTGGTCAACTTGATTCACCTGAAGGAGCTCGTTGAGAGGCTCCTCTCGACCTATGTCGTTGTTCCTGCCTACAACGAGGAAAAGACTATCGGCTCCGTTCTGGAGGACCTCCTGAGATACTTTAAGAGGGAGGAAATAGTGGTTGTAAACGATGGCTCAAGGGACAGGACGGAGGAAATAGCGCGCTCTTACGGCGTTCACGTTCTCAATCACCTCGTCAACAGGGGGCTCGGCGGTGCACTTGGAACTGGCTTTGCCTATGCGGTAAGGAAAAACGCGAGGCTTGTCCTCACCTTTGACGCCGATGGACAGCACCTAATCGGCGATGCGATTCGCGTCATGAAACCAGTCGCTGAAGGAAGGGCAGATTTTGCCGTCGGTTCGAGGCTTAAGGGCGATACCAGCGAAATGCCCCTTATAAAGAAGTTCGGTAACTTCGTTCTCGACGCGGTTACGGCTGTTTTTGCCGGAAAATACGTCAGCGACAGCCAGAGCGGGCTGAGGTGCCTCAGCGGTGACTGCGTGAGGAAGATACGGATAACCTGCGACCGCTATGCCGTGTCGAGTGAGATTATCATTGAGGCATCAAAGGCTGGCTGTAGAATCGTTGAGGTGCCAATTAAGGCAGTCTATACCGAGTATTCAATGAAAAAGGGGACGAACGTTTTGGAGGGCGTTAAGATAGCGCTCAACCTTCTCTTCGACAAGTTGAGGTGATGGAAATGTACGCAGTCCAGATGATAACCCTCGTCGTTGTGGTTATTCTCATGGTTTATGTCTTCGGCAAATACAGGAACAGTGAAGTTGAGTGGGGGGACTTCCTGTTCTGGGAAGCAATTCTGCTTGGCCTGTTCATCGTTGCATTTTTCCCGGTTAGGATTGCAAACGAAATCAAAAATATACTTGGCCTTGGCCGTGGGTTAGATGCCCTCTTCGTCGTTGCAATCGGTCTAGCGTATCTCATGATATTCAAGGTTTACTTAGCTGTTGACAGGACCGAGCGCGAGATGACGGAACTCACGAGAAAGGTTGCCATCGAGCTTGAGGAAATAAACGAGAGGTTTGAAGAGATTGAGAAAAAGCTCAAATGAACCCCCCGAAGAGCTCTTCGAGGAACGCTCTAACGCGCTCCTTTGGCAGTTTGAACTGCCTAATCTTTACTATCCCTTTCTCTTGGGCTTCCCTGAGGAGTATTTCCGTTGCTTCGTTTGGATACATTTCCTCGTAAACAATCTCCTTTATGCCTGCGTTTATCAGAAGCTTAAAGCAGGTATCACAGGGAAAATGGGTAACATACAGCGTTGCTCCTTCGAGGCTTATGCCCTTCCTTGCGGCCATTGCTATGACGTTCTGTTCCGCGTGGACGGCTCTGTGGCAGTGTCCGTCAACGATGAGACAGCCGACATCGATGCAGTGGTCCATTCCCCTTGGTGCACCGTTGTAGCCAGTAGCCAAGATGTAGCCGTCCTTAACAGCCACGGCCCCAACGCGAAGCCTTGGACACGTTGCTCTGAGGGAGACGAGTTTAGCTATAAGCATGAAATATTCGTCTTTAGTGGGTCTTATCCTTCTAATCCTCTCGGCCTTTTCCCTGTCGAGATAAATCTCGATTCCCATGTTACTGCACCCGCTTCATTCTCATTAGGTTGTTCATTTCAAATGTTATTCGTATAATTCTTTCCTCGTAGCTTGGATGTGTTTCCGTGAAAAAGGTAAAGCGCTTTTCCCTCTCTATATTTGGCTCGATGCTCGGAACGGCGCTGACCTTCACCTTCATTCTCAGATCTTCATAATACTTAAGCTCCTCTAGGGCCTTCTTAAGGCTGAGGGGAACTGTCAGTAGCCTCAGTGCAGTTTCATCTGCCAGGAACTCCCTCTTTTTCATGAAGTCACTCCTGGACAATTCATATGCTATATACAGCGTGAGTGCTGCCACTTTTATCGGCCCGGCTCCGGCAATAAGAAGCACAAGTGTGGTCATTGCCATTAGGTATCTCCCGTAGGTCACCATTGGGAACCACTTGGTATCGCGGTTCTTTATATGACCAAGCTCGTGGGCGGCAACCGCTAGTATCCCCTCCTCGTCCAAAACTTCGAAGAGGCCAAGAGATAGAACTATGGTATTCCCAAAGGAGTACGCGTTGGGTATGTAGTCGTCGAGCAGATAAATCCGAGGCATTGGGATGTTTGCCTTTCTGGAGAGTTCCGCGATACCATCGTAAAGCCAAGGCATCTCTTCCCGTTCTAGGGGAATAAGGTTTTCACCAAATTTGTGTTTCGTTGCCCATATGTACAGTATCCCGAGAAAAGTCATTGCCCCCACTGTTGTTATAATTCCGATGTCTCGCAGAGCCTCAAGGAGAAGAACGACCTCAATTATGAGGATAAGGTATAACATTGTTCATCACTTCTTTATCCGTGAGAGATACGCGTAGGTTGCCTCTCTGAAATTTGTCATCAGGGCGTCGAGGATACTCTGGACGACCTTCTGCTCGAACTCTTCCCTGGTCGTTGTTATTGAATATACATATCTCATCCCACCCCTGCCCTTCTCAACACTCCTCTTAAGGAGTCCCTTTTCGCAGAGACGGTTCATCAGAATGCTTATGGTGGAGCGCCTTATCTCAGGGTGCTTCTGCTTCATATGCTCGTAAACCTGACCTGCTGTTGCAACTTTGACCTTCCACATGTGCTCCATTATTTCGGCCTCGAGGGGAGGGAGAACGGCTTTGATGCCTTCCTCGGTTAGCTTGAACTCGTGGGGCTCCATGCGTCTCACCTAACTAGTACTCTTATCTTTGCCCTAAAAAGTGTTTTGGCAGGGGTTAAGGTTTTTAAGTCACTCTCAATACTCATTTTGGGTTGGGCCGGTGGCTTAGTCTGGATAGAGCGTCGGCCTCCGGAGCCGAAGGTCGCGGGTTCGAATCCCGCCCGGCCCGCCATCAGCCCTTGCAAAGCAAGCACTGGCGGAAAAGTGAAGTTCTTTTTTGAAATTTGCAGTCTTCTGAGTGGATTTCTAATTTACTTACTCCTTGCAGAGTATTTCACTTTGCAAACGGCGTTCTTCGGACGCCAAAAAAACAAAGTTGAAACTGCCTGAAGAGTTTCAGTTAGTGATAAATTCTGTCTTGAGTTGCTTTTTGAGTAGTGCACGGCTAATCTTTGCCCTTTTGAGTGGTAAGGGCTATCTTTGGTCAAGCTTTCCTAAAGCTTGCCCGTGCGAAGTTCGAGCAAGGTTAGAATGCTATTTTTGATGAATTGAAGGTTTTAATGAAGTTTATTCTCCCACTTACTTGTTTTTGATAGTTCTTCTTTGGAACAACGCCCTTTAGGAACTTCTCTAGAGCTAAGATACTTATCAAAGGATAATAGAGTAAGAAATCTTCTGCCAGCGTGAAACTTTTAGAAAAAGCTTCATCAAAGTTCGTGATTCCCTTTTAGTGCTCTTTCATGAAGTTTGCACTTTAAAATAATGCCTTTAGGGTAAAAATTTACCCTTAAAACCCCTTTAGTCATGATTTTACTTATTAAAGGCGCTCCTTTGGAGCGCGGGGAAATTGCAAAACCTAACACAAATGCTCCCTGATAGGAAATTCTATGCTTCAAAAGGCTATCCAGAAATGCAAACACTTACAAAAGAACAGAGCACTCAAAAATCACCAAACTTGGCCAAACTTCGCGTTCAGCCTTTGGGAGAGGGTGGTGAAAAAATTGCTCCTTCTCACCAAATCTGCAAAAAAAACCAGTCGTGCACTAACTAGAGGCAATTCAAGTCGAGGTTTAACACTAAATGAAGCCTTCCCAAGCGGTTTCAACCTGTTTCTGGCAACCTCCTGACGTCGTTTAGAAAGAAATAGAAAGAAACACTAACAACCGGGGGGGACATCGAAGAAACCTACCTCAGAGATGGGCACTTTAAAAAGGCACTACTTTTCCGCCAGTGCTTGCTTTGCAAGGGCTGATGGCGGGCCGGGCGGGATTCGAACCCGCGGCCACGGGGTTAAAAGCCCCGCGCTCTAACCAGGCTGAGCTACCGGCCCACCCCGAGGTGATAACAGGAGGAGTGTTTATAAGCTTTATCCCAACTACCCAATCCTGTCCACTAACTGTTATAAGGGAATCACTATGAGTTATAAACTCAGGTGTTTAGCATGGAGGAGCATCATCTTTTTGATTTGTCTGACTACAAGGTTCTCATCCCAAAGAACCCCGACATAAAGTATCTCTACATTGAGATAACCAACCGCTGTAACCTTCGCTGTGAAATGTGCTTCAAGCAGTACTGGGACGACCCGGAAGGGGACATGGAATGGGAGCTGTTTTTAAAGATACTGGACGATGCCGAGGAACTTCCGGAGCTTGAGATGATATACTTTGGCGGAATAGGCGAACCCACCGTTCACCCTCGCTTCATGGACATGGCGAGGGAAGTAAAGAAGCGCGGTTTTGCCCTGGGAATAAGCACAAACGGCTTTTTGTTAACAGATAAGAGAATAGAGGAGCTTGTAAAGCTGGGTTTGGACTTAATTTACTTCTCAATAGATTCAGTGCCGACCCAACCCGTTGATATCGGTCACATAAAGCCAGACTACACAAGCTCCCGCATAAGGAAAATCCAAGAGGTCAAGCGGGAACTCGGGAGCGACGTTCCGCACATTGGCGTTGAGGTGGTTGCAACGAAGGAAAATTACAAGGAGTTACCGAAAATAGCGCACTACGTTGGTTCCCTTGGGGTTGATACGCTCTTAATCTCAAACCTAATTCCAATCACCAAAGAGCACGCTGATTTGATAGTTTACGACGGTTCCGTTGACATGAAGCCAATTGTTGACAAACTTGAGGCCATATATCACGGCTACCTCCATAAGATAGCCGAGTTCTCACTGAGGACGGAACGTAGGTGCGAGTTCGTCGACAAAAAAGTTGCAGTTGTCAGGTGGGACGGAGAAGTTGCTCCCTGCTACCGTTTCCTCCACACCTACCCTGAGATAGTCTTTGGCAGGGAGAAGAAGGTTTACGCGCATTCCTTTGGCAACGTCCGGGAGAAAAGCCTCGCCGAGATATGGACGAGCAGGGAGTATAGCTGGTTCCGCTACGTCGTCAAGAACTCCCTCTACCCGAGCTGTACAGACTGTCCACTGAACGAGTCCTGTTCCTTTGTGCAAGACACCAAATACGACTGCTGGGGGAACACACCCAGCTGTGCGGATTGCCTGTGGTCGAGGCGGATAGTGCTCTGTCCTATCCCTGAGAAGGGTATGAAGGGCTTCTGGTAGTTAAACAGAATAACTTACCTTGTCTATTTATGTTCCCTTTTTTGCTTTCGTCAAGTTTATTAGCATCAATGTACAAAAATGATTCGCACAACAGCTGGAGGCATCGAAGTATGTACGCCTATTGGGGTAAGATTTTGAGAGTAAACTTGACCGATGGAACCATAAAGGAGGAGCACTTCGACGAGAAGTTCGCCAGAAAATGGCTTGGAACGAGGGGCTTCGGAATCTATTATCTCCTCAAGGAGATGGACCCGACCGTTGACCCCTTCAGCCCGGAAAACAAGATAATTTATGCCACAGGCCCTCTAACAGGAACGACGGCACCCACCGGTGGAAGGTACATGGTCATAACCAAGAGCCCGTTGACCGGTTACATAGCCATGGCGAACTCCGGTGGATTCTTTGGAGCCGAGCTAAAGTTCGCCGGCTGGGACGCTATAATAGTCGAAGGCTCCTCTGACCATCCGGTGTATCTCTACATCAACGATGAGAGCGTCGAACTCCGCGATGCGAGCCACCTGTGGGGTAAGACTTCGAGCGAAACTGAAAAGGCCCTAAAGGAGGAAATCGGTGATAAGAGGATTCGCGTCGCGCTAATAGGCCCCGCTGGAGAGAACCTCGTTCGCTTCGCCGCTGTAATGAACGACGAGCACAGAGCCGCTGGAAGGGGAGGCGTTGGTGCCGTAATGGGAAGCAAAAAGCTGAAGGCTATAGTTGTTCGCGGGCACAAGCGCGTTGAGGTTGCGGACAGAGCAAAGTTCACAAGTGTCGTCAAGGAGAAGACCGACAAGCTCAGGAACGACCCGACAGCGGGTGGGGGACTGCCCAAGTATGGAACGGCCGTACTCGTGAACATAATCAACCAAAACGGTTTGTACCCGACGAGAAACTTCCAGTACAGCCAGTTTGAATACGCCGAGGAGCAGAGCGGTGAGGCTATGGCCGCTAAGTACCTCGTCAGGAACAAGCCCTGTTACGCCTGTCCAATCGGTTGTGGAAGGGTCAACAGGCTTCCAACCCTCGGCATAACAGAAGGGCCTGAATACGAGAGCATCTGGGCGCTTGGAGCTAACAACGGTATAAACGACCTCGCGAGTATAATCGAGGCAAACCACATGGCCGATGAGTACGGTATGGACACCATAAGCCTCGGTGGAACTCTAGCTACTGCCATGGAGCTCTACGAGAAGGGCCTCCTCAAGCAGGAGGACCTAGGTGAAGATGCTCCGCCCTTCAGGTGGGGCAATACTGAAGTTCTCCACTACTACATCGAGAAGATTGCCAAGAGAGAGGGCTTCGGAGACAAGCTCGCTGAGGGTGGCTACCGCCTAGCCGAGATGTACAACGGCGTTGAGTACTTCATGGGTGTCAAAAAGCAGGAGCTTCCGGCTTACGACCCGCGTGGAGCCGAGGGACACGGTCTCGGCTATGCCACCAACAACCGCGGTGGCTGTCACATCAAGCAGTACATGATAAGCCCCGAGATTCTTGGCTATCCATACAAGATGGACCCGCATGACATAAGCGATGAGAAGGTCAAGATGGTCATACTCTTCCAGGACCTTACTGCCCTCATCGACGCCGCTGGACTCTGTGTTTTCACGACCTTCGGTCTTGGGGCAGACGACTATCGTGACATGCTCAACGCAGCTCTCGGTTGGGACCTCTCGACCGAGGAGTACCTCAAGATAGGCGAGCGCATCTGGAACGCAGAAAGATTATTCAACCTCAAGGCCGGCCTTGACCCGCTTAAGGAAGACACACTCCCGAAGAGGCTCCTTGAAGAACCTGTCAGGAACGGACCGAACAAGGGTCACGTGGTAAGGTTACACCTCATGCTTCCGAGGTACTACAAGTTCCGCGGCTGGACTGAGGATGGAAGGATTCCCGAGGAGAAGCTCAAGGAGCTCGGCCTTGATGAGCTTGAGTGAGTCTTGTTGTTTTTCTCTTTTCTCATATTTACCCCAATCTGACTGTCGGATTTTGGGATATGGAAATGAACCAAACTGTCCACTTTTACGATGTTAGAAATCCAACAATTCTCCGATGTTCAAAGTAAATATTTCTAAAGATAAACAACACTTTGAGGATATATGCAATATTTTGATTAAATACCGAAATCCTTATATAGCATTGCTGTCCAAAAGTGCT
The DNA here is from genome assembly GCF_015523185.1 of Thermococcus sp. Lineage (NCBI taxonomy): Archaea > Methanobacteriati > Methanobacteriota > Thermococci > Thermococcales > Thermococcaceae > Thermococcus > Thermococcus sp. The sequence continues at coordinate 8,857 of NZ_WAKV01000056.1, read as the reverse complement.
CTCTGATGAGGGCTTTATGCCTGAAAAGAATGAATGAATTCAGGAGGGTACTGCAATGAAGGAAGTTAAGGCCATTTTGTTGGCTGTGCTCCTCGTTGGCATGACATTTGGTTTCGCAGCTGCTGCATCAGTAGGGGGCAACTCGCATCTTGCAACGCATACCCCAAAGAACTACGGACTACTAACTCCGAAACTCTTCCAGAAAGTCCAGGGAATGAACCCAAACAAGGAAATCAGTACCATCATAGTATTCAATAGTCAGGCTGACAAAAACAAAGCTCTGCCAATCCTTAAGTTCCTTGGAGCAAAGATAAAGTATAACTATCATGCCATTCCAGCCGTTGCAATCACGATACCAGTCAAGTATCTTCTGGTTCTCGGTGGTCTTTCAGATGCAGGCATTATAAGCGGTCTTAGCGTGCAGGGAATACAGTTCATACAGGACGACTACAAAGTTCAGGTTCAGGTCGACCTTGAGGGACTCGATGAATCCACCGCCCAGATATCAGCCCCCGAGGTTTGGAACGTTGGATACGATGGAAGTGGTGTTGTCGTTGCCGTCATCGACACTGGTATTGACGGCTCCCACCCGGATCTTCAGGGAAAAGTTATTGGATGGAAGGACTTCGTTAACAACAAGACTACTCCCTACGATGATAACGGTCACGGAACCCACGTTGCCGGAATAATAGCCAGCACCGGTGCCGCCAGCGATGGAAAATACAAGGGTGTTGCACCCGGCGCCAAGCTCGTTGGCGTTAAGGTTCTCGGCGCTGACGGTAGCGGTTCAGTTTCCACTATAATAGCGGGTGTTGATTGGGTTATACAGCACAAAGATGAGTACAACATAAGCGTTATTAACCTCTCACTCGGTTCAAGCCAGAGCTCCGACGGAACTGACGCCCTCAGCCAGGAAGTTGACAAGGCTTGGGAAGATGGAATTGTTGTCTGTGTTGCCGCTGGAAACAGTGGGCCTGACACTTACACCATAGGCTCTCCGGCTGCTGCTCCCGATGTGATAACCGTTGGAGCTGTTGACAAGAACGATGTCATAACAAGCTTCTCCAGCAGGGGACCGACCGCTGACGGCAGGCTCAAGCCCGAAGTCGTCGCTCCGGGCAACTGGATTATCTCTGACAGGGCCGCCGGAACCCAGCTAACCGACGAGCTCGTTGGACAGTACTACGTCGCCGCCCCTGGAACGAGCATGGCTACTCCACACGTTAGCGGTGCTGTTGCACTCCTTAGGGAAGCCCACCCAGACTGGACTCCCGATAAGATTAAGCACGTCCTTGAGATAACTGCAGACGTTGTTAACGCCAGCGCCATAGCGGGCATCGCCTACGGTGCGGGTAGGATAAACGTCTACGAGGCCCTGAACTATGACCAGGACTCAAAGGTCGTTATAACCGGCTATCTCGCCGACAAGCAGAACGTGACTAAGGAGGTTACCATCAGCAGTGGAACCACTAGGATAGCCGCCCTCCTAACCTGGGACAACCCACAGGCCGACCTTGATCTTTACATGTACGACCCGAACGGCCAGCTCGTTGACTACTCAAACACTGGCTACTACGGATTTGAAAAGGTTGCCTACAGGAACCCCACTCCTGGAACTTGGTACTTCCTAATCGTCAGCTATTCAGGAAGTGCCAACTACAACCTTGAGATTCTCGACGAGGGTGGAACGGTGACAGAAGGCTCCTCAAGCACTCCAAGCCAGCCAAGCACCCCGAGCACTCCGAGCAACACTACGACACCAACCAACAACACCAACACAACACCAAGCACCCCAACAACCCCGTCCAATCCAACAGTAGTCGTTAAGAACTTCACCGGAACCGTGAACTACGGAAGCTACGTCGTTGACACAGTCACCGTTGACAGCGGTGCAACCAAGATTGAGGGTTACCTCTATGGAAGCAGCTATGATGACCTCGACCTCTATCTCTATGACCCGAACCAGAACCTCGTTACGAGCTCAACAACGTCAAGCTCAAACGAATACGTAAGCTACAACAACCCACAGCCCGGAACATGGTACTTCGTGGTCTACGCCTACAGCACCTACTACTGGTCGGCAAACTACTTCCTCCAGGTTAAGATATACTATGGCTGAAGTTTTTAACTCCCTCTTCTTTTTCCATTTGGAGGTGTTGAAATGAAAAAGGTTATAGCGGTTCTTCTGGTTACACTCTTGGTTCTACCGCTCTTTTATGCTCATCCCGTCAAAGGTGATGAAGTGCCGTACGTGTTTACCCCCACCATCCCAGCAACTGCGCTCTCAGCGATTGCACTGTACAAGGTTCACGAATACAAGTATGTTCTGGAGGCAGATACCTGGTTGATGATGCTTAAAACTCCAGAGGGAGCATGGGCGTATCGCTATGGAATGGCTCCCCAGGCGAAATACACAGCTCTCGCATTAATGGCACTCATGAGGGGAGAGTCAATAGCCCGGGGTCTCTTCAACAGAACAATCCACCAGGGAATCTATTGGCTGATGTACAAACAGAAGGACGACGGCTCCTTTGGGGATTATACTGACACGGCCCTAGCAGTAATTGCGCTAAAAGAATACGCGGATTTCAAGTATTCATGGCTCCCTGTTGAGAAAGCAATAAACAACGGGCTCTATTATCTCCAAACCCACAGTCCAAAGACGACAATGGATAAGATTTTTGGATACATGGCGTTGGGCGATGTAAAAGACCTTAAAAACGTTGAGGCAACGGGAGTGAATGCTCTCTACAAGGCCTTTGCATTGGCCTACCTAACCGGGGAAAACGTTGAAATCAACTCAACACTTAACGACCCTGCCTCCATTGCCCTTCTCCTGTACTCCACCGGGAACGAGAAATATGAAAAAGAATTGCTGAAATCGGTTCATTTCGGCTACTGGGGAACTCTAAAGTATCAGCCACCGGACATGTTAGAAACTGCCCTGCTTCCCGGGTTTTCCGACCTAAAACCACTGGCGTGTCCTTATATGTTAAAGGTTAAGCCAAAATTCGAATGGGAGACCGTTGTTCTGGCGAAGTACTATGTGGAATGTAACACCAGCGTTGACCTGTCGAACCTGAACCTTAAGAAGCTCAAACCGTGGATGGTTGCGGAGATAGCAAGGATAAACTACCTCCTCGGAAGGCCCTACGAGAGAGAAGTTGAGTACCTGCTTAAGAACGAGAGCGGGAATCACTGGGGCAACTTTTTTAATACGGCATATATAGTATGGGTTCTCTCCACCCTTAAGGTTGAGGTCAACTACACGCCAATCCTCAACTGGCTTTCCTCGAACTTGACCGACAAGTATCCAAACTACTACTATGCCTACGCACTTGTTGATTTTCGTAGGTTCAACTATACCGAGGCGTTTAATGAAACTTTTGAGATAATAAAGAAACGCCAGAATCCGACTGGTGCATGGGGTTATACAGCGGGTGCCCCTGACAACATCAAGACCACTGCGGAGGTACTCAGGGCCCTCCTTGAGGTGGGACTTTCAAATACTACCACATACAAGAGGGGATATGACTTTCTGAGGAACGTTTTCTACGTGAACATCTCCAAACCAAAGATAAAAAACAGCATTGTTACAATGAAAAACGCAACATTCCTTCTGATAAAGGACGGAACTCTTGTTGAGAACGTAACTGCCAGTGCCAAAATTGGGGGATTAGACGGCTACATACTAATATACCCAACAAAGCATCCGCTCTTGGTGAACGCGACCCCTGTCGAGGGCTTTAAAGCAACGAGTCCCTGGAAAAAACCGCTGGTGGAGAACCAGAAAGCAACGATTGGAGGAATATACCTTGTCTACATAGTTGCCGTGCTTGTTGTGGTTGTAGTGTCTCTCGGAGTTGTCCTTAGCAGAAGAAATAGGAAGAAACGCTGAAAACGTCATGTTGTCGAGGCTTCCTCATCGTTGTAAAGCTCGTCTCCAATTTCTATTTTCTCCTCAAAGCCCTTCGAGCCTTCAAGCGTCTGAATCCTGAACATGTAGCTCTTGTACCAGTTATAGGAGGGTTTGACCTTAACGGGAAGGAGCCTCCAGGCGCGCGTCTCCTCTTCATAGCCCCAGTTGACGTACTCATTGAAGTTCCTGATTATGTCGGTTATAACAACCCCGAACTCGTTGAGGAGCAGCTTTTGAATCTCGCGCCACTTGTCGAGGGAGCTTTCCCTCCTCGTTATGCCGAAGTAGCCGGCGCAGCCTGGCCCCTTCAGCGTCGCTATGCCCCTGCCGACGAAGGCCCTTATCGCTGGAACCGTTTCAGGCGGGTCTGTAATAAAGGTGTCAAACTTGTGGAGAGCATATTCCGGAAGGGGCTCGCGGAGGTCGAAGGTGAATATCTCGATGTCGGAGTAACCGAGCTCGTCTGCCGTCTTTTCGATGAACTTCATGAGCCTCTCGTCTATGTCAAGAACCGCTATCCTCTTAGGCAGGCCCGAGAGCATTAAGGCGATGCTCGTCAGGTCATCGTCTCCAAGAACGAAGACCTCCTTGTTCTCGAGGTCGCCCCTACTGTGCATTAATGCAACCCTGGCAACTGTGGTTTCCGGCGTAACGTAGGCCTGGTCGAAGTCGTGCTTCGGCTGGGGCCTGTCCTTGACGATTTCCTTGAATTCCTCGAGCAAATCTCTGAAGGCTGAAAGCTCAACAGTCTTGCCCTGGCAGTGGGAGCAGGTGTAGTCCTTTCTCGCCCCTATCCCGTATTTCTCGACTAGTTTCTTTCCACTCTCAGTAAGCACAACGTTCGAGCCCTCAAAGGTCAGGTAGCCCATCTCGTGAAGGGCCTCGATAACGGCAACGACAAGTGGAAGTGGCTCCTCGCTGAGGTCAACTATCCTCCAGACGTCGCTGCTCGCCAGTATCGCTGACAGAACGTTTTCTATGGTCCTTTCATAAACGGGGATGCTCGTCTTGTTCCTAACCCTCTCAATTATCTCCTTCATTTCCCTCCCTCCAGAAGGATTTTTGGTTCGTAAGCGGGGTTAGGAAGGGCCTCTTTTAAGGTTTTCCCGGGGGCGTGAAAGTTTTAACCCCCAACTGAAAAGTGAAGAGGGGTAAAAATGGCGTACTTCCTCGTTGCCGTTGCAACCAAAGAGAACCTTAAAAAATGCATCGAGACGAACCTGGCAGGATTTACAGGGAGCATTAATGGATACTGGGCCTTTGTGGATATTGAAATCGGTGATTATGTTTCATTTCTCCACGGGGCAAGGGTTTACAACCTGTATCAGGTTGAGGATAAGGTGGCGATTAAAAACTCGGATGAAATTGGACCATGGAGGCCAATAAAACTACCCTCTGGAAGGGAATACTCTTTTCCCTTTAGACTTCTGCTCAGGCCCATACGCCAGCTATCCGAGTCCATGGTAAGGCCGGAATTCGCATACATAGCGGAAAACCTTCTTCTTAGAGGGGGCTACAGAAAAACTCATTTCCAGGCAGACAAAGTTACCCTGCACAACGTTTCCGTCATGGGAAATCCATCGGAAGGTGAATTCGAGAAACTAGCGCATGAGGGAATTCCATTCACGCCGAAGATAGCGTTTTCTAAGGACCTAGTGAACCCACCTGAAGTGTTCCCAATGCGTGAGGTCATACTTCAATCCCTGTTGAGGAAGGCATTGGAGAGGGGATTCATGAGGAACGTGCTAGAAACCTTCGGCTTGGAGGGTAATCCTGAAGATTTTGAAGTCCTTGGCGAGAAAGCCCTACCCTCAGGCCATGTGGATCTGTTAATAAAGCCCAAACACCCCGTTGGGATTGTCCCAAAGATTCTCATCGAGGTAAAGATGAGTAGTGCGGGTAACACTGAGCTGGGACAGTTGGGGAGGTATATATTGGAGAGTGGTCCTGAGACCGTTGGGGGGGATTTTGATAGCCCGTTCTTTCAAAAGAAACATCAAGAGGGTTCCTGGCATACGACTGTGGGAGTATAGCTTCAGGGGAATTAACCAAGATACCACCTACACCTACCCTGAACTTCTGGAAAAGCTAACCTTGGAGGAGGTCTGAATGCTGGTTCCAATCAATGATCAAGTCAAAGGGTATCGCCTCCGTTACAACATTGAAGCCCTTGAACGGGTCAGGGGAGAGATTGGCGAGGAAGCTTATTCAAGGCTGAAAGCACTCATTTTATACCGCCTTGAAGGAAGGGAGTTTGAAAGGATCCCCCTTGAGGTTAAGGTTGCCGTTGCATTCTCGGCCGGCTCCGACAGCACGGCAACCCTAAAGATACTCCGCTGGGCCGGCTTTGAGGTAGTTCCTATAACGGCCAAACTGCCCCAAATGAGTGAAAAGACTCTCAAAAAGGTTCGTTCCCAGAACGCGATACTTGTAGAGGTGCCGGATTACGAAGAGACCATGGGAGAGCTCATTGAAAAAGGAGCACCCATATGCGGTCGCTGTCATTCGATGGTTATGGAAGCTGTTGAACAAAAGGCAAAGGAACTGGGTGCAAAAATCCTTGCAACTGGAGACATGCTGAGCTCGGGCTTAATCTCCATTTACAAAAAGGGGGAACTCGTAATGTTGAACCTCCCCGCTTTTCTTGCCCTCGATAAAGAGGAGATTATCGAGATAATCGGCGGAAAGTACGAGCTGAGCTTTGGCTGCCCTCTGCTCTGGGAACTCTTCAGGAGGGCGCCTTCAACGAAGAGGCTGGCCCTTCAAAGGATTCTCCGCGAGACAAGGGCGAGAGCCTTAACTCCTAAGATGGCCGTTGAACTGATGAGAGACGTCCTCTCCAGATAGTTCACAATTCTGACCCAAAAGGTTTAAATGTGTAGTTTTTAACCTAAGCCGGTGGTGAGGATGGTCACAAAGGAAGAGGTTGAGAAGGTTGTGAAGTCCGTCGTTGACGAGAAGTTCATTCGCTCAATCGAGGTCGATGAGAAGGGCAACGTTACGGTAACCCTCGCAAAGGACACCCCCGACCTGGACAACACTCTCATAAAGCTCCACTCCGAGCTCGGAAAACTTGAGGGTGTGGGATTGATAACGGTAAACCGCGAGAGGGAGGTTCAGGATACTGGAGAGAACGTCCAGCTCACGAAGGAACTCATCCTTGAGAAGCTCAAGGAGGTCATTGACCCGGAGATTGGATTGGATGTAGTCAACCTCGGCCTTATCTATGACCTTCAGATAAGGCCCGACAACACGGTTTACGTCAAGATGACGATGACGACACCAGGTTGTCCAATGACGATGTGGATTCTCAGGGCAGTTGAGGACAAAATCCTTGAAATTCCCGGGGTTAAGGACGCGGAAATAGAGCTTACCTTTGACCCGCCGTGGACACCAGATAGGATAAGCCCGGAGTACAAGAAAAAGCTGGGCCTTTACTGACCAGTCCTGACTTTTTCTGTTCATCATCGCCTTCTTTCGCTTCCCTTTCTACAGATTATCGTTTCAAACCGCCAGTTTTAGAAACGAAAAGTTTATATTCGTCCGAACCCACTTAAACCCGGTGATGTGCCATGGCGTGGAAGGTTACCGTCGACAAGGACACCTGCATTGGTGACGCCATCTGTGCTAGCCTCTGCCCGGACGTCTTCGAGATGGGTGACGATGGAAAAGCCCAGCCGGTTGTCGAGGTCATCGAGGACGAGAACCTCTACAACTGCGCCAAGGAGGCCATGGAGGCCTGCCCTGTTAGCGCTATCAGCATTGAGGAGGCCTGAAGGCCTCTCTTTTATCTTCCCTGTGAAGCTTTTCTGGGAAACTAAAGAGACATAAAAGAGGAATAAGTTCATTCGAGACCCAGGTTTAATTTCTGGGCCTGCTCAAGGACGTACTCCCTTATCTCCCTCGCCTTTGGCAGTTCTCCCACGATTTCTCCGTTCTTTATGAGTGGTTTAAGAAGGGGTTCAACCTTCGCCCCGCAGACTGGACAGCGTTCAAGCTTTTTATCCGCCGGAACGAGGTGGTAGTGGCCGTTCTCACAGCGGTAAACCTGCTTCCTTCCACTGAGTTTTCCACGCTTCGTTATCGGCTTCCCTTCGACCTCCACTATATCGAGGGAGAAATCCACGGGTTTCGCACTCGCTATGGCAGAGCCAACTCCAAAGGCATCTGCAACGTCAACTATCTCCCTTATGCTTTCCTCGTTTAGGCCACCTGAGACGAGTATCTTCACCCAGTCGTAGCCCCTCAAATTGAGCTCCCAGCGGACTTCCTCTATGATTTTTCGGAAGTTCCCCCTCCTTGAGCCGGGTGTGTCTAAGCGGACCGCGCTGAGCCTTTCACTGAGGGCCTCGGCCGCCATCAACGCCTCGAACTTCTCGTCGCAGAGGGTATCAACTAAAGCCGTTCTAGGAACTTCGGGCTCAACGACCTCGTCAAAATATTTCCAGGCCTTAACTTGGTCGCCAACCGTGAGAATCAGTGCGTGGGGCATGGTTCCAACGGGCTTCTCGCCAATCATCTCGGCTCCAAGAACGCCGGAAACCCCATCACAACCGCCTATGAAGGCGGAGCGGTCAATCATCGGGGCTATTGCTGGATGCATGTGCCTTATGCCAAAGGAGTAAACCGGCTTGAAGTTCGCTGCAATCTTAATCCTTAGGGCCGAAGTTGATATTCCACTCGCCTGGCTGAGCATTCCAAGTAAAGCCGTCTCATACACCCCGAACTCCTCGTAAAAGCCCTCTATCTGGAGAACCGGTTCGTAGGGGTGAAAGATAGTTCCCTCTGGCATCGCGTAGACGTTGACAGGAAGGCCCTCGAGGAGCTTTGCGACCTCCTCTATTCCCGCTAAAACACCCCACTTCCAGCCGTGGGGGAGGCTTGTTGTAGTCACGTCGGCGAAAACCTTCCTGTGGATTCCTTTTTCGGTGAGGATTT
>NZ_WAKV01000055.1 GCF_015523185.1 Thermococcus sp. | reverse complement strand
TGGCTCCGTCGTTGGTGATGACGATGTCTCCAAGGCTGTCAACCAGCATCTTGTCCATGCCCTTCGGTCCGAGTGTGGTTCTTATGGTCTCAGCAACAATCCTAGCGGCGAGGATGTTGAGCCTCTGGGCGTCCTTTCCAACGTACCTCTGGGTCCCCTCCGGGAGTATTATAACGGGCTGTCCACTCATGCTCATTTTGACATTCCTCCAAACGTTTTACCTTTTTGCGGAATCAGTTCGTCAGCGTTCTATATAAACTTTTGGTTCAAATTGTTCAAATTTTTGACTTAATTTTGGTCAATAGGCAAAAAACCTGCGAAAGGTCGAGAGAAAGGGCTAAAACCTGAAACTGGAGCTAAAAGACGGTGGTGAGATGAAACTCATAGCCCAAGGCGCCGAGGCGAAAATCTACGAGGGAACCTTCGGGGAGGTTTTCGGCGTTTCCCTAATTGACGAAAAGGTCATCGTAAAGCATAGAATCCCCAAAAGGTACAGGATTCCCGAGATTGACCTCAAACTGAGGAAGGAGAGAACCGTTAGAGAGGCGAGAATCCTCCACAGGGCAAAGGAGTTTGGCGTCAACTGTCCCCATGTTTACGAGGTCAATCTGAGGGACATGGTCATCGTCATGGAGTTCATAGAGGGAGTTCGCCTTAAGGAGCACCTGGAGGAAGTTCCAATGGAGAAAAGGCTGGAGCTTTGCAGGGAAATTGGAAGGCAGATAGGAAAGCTCCACAGGGCTGGAATCGTTCACGGCGATTTAACGACGAGCAACATGATACTCCGGGAAGGGAAGGTTTACCTCATTGACTTTGGTCTGGCTGATTTTGACTCAACACTGGAGGCGAGGGGAGTTGATTTGCACCTCCTGAAAAGGGCCATGGAGAGCACACACTACACTTGGTTCGAGGAAGGCTTTAGAGCCGTTCTAGAAGGCTACGGTGAAGTTCTCGGGGAAAAAGCCAAAGAGGAAATCGAGGAAAAGATAGAGGAGATAGAAAGCAGGGGAAGGTACAGGGAAAGGAGTTGGCTCAAAGCTTGAACTTATTAACTGCTTCCATAAGCCTCTGGACAACCTCCTCGAAATCGTGAAGCGTTGCGCGAACCTCCTCGAGGGCTGAGGTCTGCTGTTCGGCTGCGGCGCTGACTTCTTCAGCTGCCGCCGTGGTTTCTTCAGCACTCGCGGCAAGGTTCTCTAGGAAGCGCAGGCCCTCGTCTATCTTCTCGCCCTCCTCAAGGACCTTGTTCTTGAGCTCGTTGGCCTTGACCTCCATTTCCTCCATGAGCTCGGCGATGTGCGTTAGATACGAAACGCTCTCCTTGAGGACTTCAGTTGACTGCGCAACCGTTTCGACGCTCTTCCCGGTAACTTCAACGCTCTCATCGATTTTTGCCATAATCTGCTCGACGATGTTCCTGATGTCATCGGCGGCCTGCTTGCTCTCCTCGGCGAGGTTTCTAATCTCCTCAGCAACGACCGCAAAACCCTTACCAGCTTCGCCGGCTCTGGCTGCCTCGATAGCTGCGTTCAAGGCGAGCAAGTTGGTCTGCTCCGCTATTCCGGTGATAACGTTCGTTATATTGGCTATGTTCTTGCCCATCTCAGCAACTCCCTTGACCGTTTCCTCAATCATAAGCATCATGTTCCTGATTTCTTCAATCTGACCGACCGCTTCCTCACCCTTTTGTCCGCCCTCTCTAGCCAAGCCTACAACTTCACTCATTGACCTCTCGAAGTCTTCCATGGTGTTTATGGTCTCCTTTCCAATCTCATCTATGTAGCGCATCGTTTCGGTCATGTGGTTGATGTTCTCCTGTTCGCGCTGGGCCTCTATGCTGACCTGGTTTATGGCCTCGGCAACCTGCTGTATAGCCTCGCTAATCTGGTCAATGTTCTCCCTGATGAGCGCGCTCCTCTCGTTGACGACTTCGGCCGCTTCCTTTATCGCCGACACCATGTTGTGAAGGTTCTGGCGCATCTTCTCTATTGTTTTCCTAATCTCCCTCAGGTGTCCGTTGAGCTCAGTGTCCTCAATGGTCAGGTCACCCTCGGCAATCCTGTCGAGAATTCTTATGATAGCGTTCATCTGCTCCTCTATTTCCCTGCGGTACTGTTCAACCTCGGGTGGAATTTTGGCCTTCCCCGCTACGTCCCTCGTAAGCATTATCCCCGCTCCAACTCCCACAATACCCCCGATAACGCCCGCTATCGGCCCAGCCAGAAGTGTCGGCACTATCGTCAAACCAAAGGCCAGAACCGGTGATGCGATAAGCGCGCTCCTCTCGTCCATGCCTCATCCCCCAGAAGAGTACGCGTTAAAAATACTTAAAGCTTTCTAATTAAACAAAGTAAGAACATAACGCTAAATAGATGTAGTAACTACCTACACAGAGACCTACACATCCCGACCGAAAGACGCCAGAATACGTTCGTATATATCCCTGTCCTTTCCCTTCCCCTTTCTGGCGAGCCTCTCGACTATCAACTCTGGAGTGCTCCTTCCGAGCTTTCCGAAGACGGGCTGTCTGTCAACTATCAGGTTCAGGTTCTCGTCTAAGCCCTTGGCCTCTATCCCATCAACCCTCGCAAAGTGCAACCTCTCCTTCAGCTCCCCGCCGAGGTGGGACACTATGACGACTTTAAAACCTCTCTCCTGTGCGACTTTCAACAATTCACCTATGATTTTGACGGCCGCACCGGGTTCGGTTATGGCCTCAAACTCGTCTATGAGGATTAACTTCCTGCCCTTTCCCCTGAGGGCCCTTACAAAGGACTTCAGGGCCGTCTCGAAGGCTCCAGCACCGTAAGTACTCCTCTTCCGCCTGAAGAAGAACAGCTCGTCGAGGGGCTCAACCCAGGCCCTTTCAGCGGGCACAGGAAAGCCCATGTGGAAGAGGATTTCAACCTGCGTTATGAGCTCTAGAAGGCTCGTCTTTCCACCGCTGTTCGCTCCCGTAAGGATTACTACGTCCTCATCACCAACGTTCTCCGAACCCGGGACTGCGAATTCTGGGGGCTTCCTTCCGACGACATAGCTAACCGGCTGGGGGTTTTCAATGAAGAGGTGCCTGCCCCTGGTGAAGGCAACCCCCCCGTCCCAGACCTCAGGAAAGGTAAAGCCCTCTGTAAATTCCTTAACGGCAAGGAGAAAGTCGAGTTCGTGAATATTTTCGAGTTCCTTCTTTAGCTCCGGTATGAGGGGCCCTATCTTCTCAACTATCTCCCGGGCCTTTAGATAGCGCTCAAGGGCGAGTTCCCTCTCAAGAAACTGCCTCAACTCTTCCACTCTCTCTGGAGGGACACGGATTGGATATAGCTCGTCCCTCTGAAAGAGTTCAACCGTAAAGCCCAATGCATCCGAGAGCTCACGTTCTGCCTCGTTCACAAGCTCAATTATCCCCTCCTCGATTCCGGTAAAATGGCTGAATATGGCCTCGTAGTTCCCCTCGCGGAGCTGGGCCAGGAAGTTAAGGAGCTCTTTGCCACTGAGCGTTAAGCTGAAGTTCTCGAGCTTTTCGGAGATTCTCTCGTTGAGCCAGTGCTCCTTCTCGGCTATCATCTCGTCGAGGTTCTCAAGTAGTTGCCCCCGCGCGTTTACGCTTTCAAACTCCCCCAATGCATTGAGTATCTTCTCGGCAACGCTTTCCTTTCCTATAATCCTTCCGAGCTCCGCAAGGGCCTCAAGGGTTTCCCGGTTCTCCCAGAGGGGGATTACGTAGAGTTCCGGCGCAACGTCCTGGGGTTTAAGCTCGACGTCAATTCCATAGCCCGTCGTGCTCAGCACTATCGGGTACTCGCGGGCCTCATCAGAGTCAGTTGTAACGTGGCAGAGGTTTAGGGCCTCCGCCTGCTCCACCTCGGACTCATCAACGAGGATTACTCTATCGCTGAGGAACTCCCTTTTGAATTTTATAGGCTTGACCTTTGAGATTAGCCCTTTCATCTCGGGTCTGACCTTTGAGAGACCCTCTCTGAGGTAGTTCTGTCTCCTTTGGATTTCATCAACGTCGTTTGTGGGAGAAAAAGCTCCAGATAGAATTCGCTACCCGAAAGGATAAGTCTCCTCCGTATCTCCCCCAAAATCCCCTTGTGGACTGCCCTCGCCTCTGGGTTAAGTCTCAGTGTCATCCCCCGATGCTACGCCAAGAGGTTTATAAGGTTGACCTGAACGAACCTCCATCAAGGTTTCTTCCTATGGGCTCAGCCACGGGTCCAGTTCATCACAGTCAGCCGAGGGTGTCTTCATCATTGCCAGAAGGGAGTTCACTCGAACCCCGGCTTCCTGACCTTTACAACCTCTCTGTTAACGAGCGTCGGCGGGATTTTGCCGTTCTTGAAGGCTATCAGGTTCCTAGCAACGAGCTCTGCCATACCCTCCCTCGCTCCGAAGGTGGCACTGCCTATGTGAGGGGCTAAAACCACGTTCCTGAGTTTAAAGAGCTCCTCGTTGTAGTAGGGTTCCTCCTCGTAAACATCTAACCCAGCTCCGGCAATCCAGCACTCCTTTAGGGCCGTTATTAGCGCCTTAGTGTCAACGACCTTCCCCCTCGCTATGTTCACCAGAATAGCGGTGTTCTTCATAAGCTTTAACTCCCGCTCGCCTATCATGTGGTAGGTTTCCTTTGTTAATGGAACCGCCAAAACGACGAAGTCGCTCTCGCTCAGGAGTTCATCAAGGGGCTTGAACTCGGCGTTGAGTTCTTCCTCCGCTTTGGGCTTCCTGCTCCTCGAGTAGTAGAGGATTCTCATGCCAAAGCCCTTAGCGCGCCTCGCCACGGCTTGACCGATTCTGCCAAAGCCGACTATTCCTATTGTCTTCCCGTAGACGTCGTAACCAAGGAACCAGCGCGGGTGCCATGCTACTCCTTTCCGTTTCCATTCCCCAGAGCGAGTGAAGTTATCAGCCTCAATTAAGCGCCTCGCCGTTGCAAGCAGAAGCGTCCACGCGAAATCGGCGGTGGCATTGGTGAGAACGTCCGGGGTGTTCGTCACATAGATTCCCCGCCTAGTTGCCTCCTCTACGTCTATGTTGTCGTAACCCACTGCGTAGTTTGCCACTATTCTCAGCCTTGGCGCGTTCTCAAAGAGCTCATCATCAACCCGCTCGCTGAGCATTGTCACGAGGGCATCAACATCCCGAACCTTTTCAAGGAGGACCTCCCTAGGTATCTCCCTCTCCTCGGGCCAGACTTCCACCTCAAAGTGCTCCCTGAGGAGTTTTATTCCGTTCTCCGGGATGGCGCGGGTTATGAAGACCTTGGGCATGAGCACCACCGGTGAAAGAAAAAGAGAAAGAGCTTTTAGTGTTTTCTTAGCTTGGCGACGAGCCATATCAGTATCGGCAGGATTATGAAGGCCATCATGTCTCCGGTATCTCCAGCAAATGCTAAAACGTCCGCGAAGTTCTTGACACCAGCGAAGTAAACCAGAGCTGGCGGAATCACGGTCAGGCCCCATGCTATCGGTCTCTTAAGTTTCACGAACTCCTCGTTGTTGCTCTGCTGTGCTAGGGCGATTCCTATGTAGCTCGTCGTTATTGCAAGGAGAGGGATTAGGTTCCCAACTATTTTTCCAATCTGGCCGTAAAGTCTCTCAAGGCCCTGTGTGGCTATCTGGGGTGTGTTCTTTCCAAAGGCGAGGAGGAAGGCCACCATGAATATCGCATAGATGGCCGTCGGTATGATGAAGGCCCAGACGACGACTTTCTTCGTCTCCTCGTAGCTTCCAAGCCCCTTATAGACGTCGGGAATTACCGTGTGACAGCCGAGGGCAAAGATTGCAACCCCGGTTATGCTCAGAATTCCTGAGAGGTCCGTGTAGAGGCCGTTGCTGAGCTTTGCATGGGGGATTAGCATTAGTGTGACCGCTATGAAGAGGGCAAGCATGACGTAGCTCATCGCCAGTTCTGTCTTTCCACTCGCCTCAAGACCGTGGTAGACCACCAGAGAAGCCAGAATCCAGAAGATAAACGCTCCCAGCGTTTCGCTTATTCCGAAGAGGCTCGCGAAGATGCTTCCCATTCCCGCTATGTACGCCAAAATCGCTCCGAAGCTCATTATGAAGATGCTGGCGTACATCAGCCAGCCGCCGACCCTTCCGAGGACGCGCTGGGCTATGGTGCTCATCTGTGCTCCACCCATCTCGGCGGAGAACTTCAGGACGATTAGGCCCGTTCCGAGCATTAGGAACATGACGCCTATAAGGACGACCAGGGCTGGGACAAGACCCACCTTGCTTGCCGCGTAGGGAAGACCGAGGACACCTGCCCCAATCTGCGTCCCCACGAGGATTGCCAGAGCCTCTCCCTTGGTTATGCGCTTCTTCTCCACGCTAATCGTGCTTATCCTTAGACCCCTAGCACACTTCCTTTTCCTGAGGTTCTGGATTAGGATGAGCTTTTTCCTCCTCTGTGCCGCTATACGCGCTGAGTAATAACGACCGTGTGAGGTAGTGACCTTTTTTCTCTCAACTCCCCCGGAGACGGGCATTCTCTCACCTCCGCCCAATGTCCGATGAACACAATTTAAACCCTCGCTCGGAAGGTTGAAACCCGTTTCTAATATCTTTCGGGGGGCCTGGATGGTGGATAGAATTTTTAAGTCTCCCACCAAGATACTGTCATGCTAAGCCACGCTGCGAAAATCCTGGCAAGGTCACGCTTTGCGATAGCCTTCACCGGGGCCGGGATAAGTGCCGAGAGTGGAGTGCCCACATTCAGGGGATTCAACGGCCTGTGGAAGAGGTACAGACCCGAGGAGCTCGCGACTCCAGAGGCTTTTCAAATGAACCCCAACCTCGTCTGGGAGTTTTACAGGTGGCGAATGAAGAAAATCCTGGAGGCAAAGCCGAATCCTGCCCATTACTCCCTTGCCGAGCTCGAAAGGCTCGGAATCATAAAGGCGGTAATAACCCAGGACGTTGACGACCTCCACAGAGAAGCTGGAACGAGAAACCTAGTGGAGCTCCACGGGAACATATTCCGGGTTAAGTGCACTTCCTGTGACTACAGGGAAAACCTCAAGGAGGGTGGTCGCGTTAACGAGTTCGTTGAATCCAGGGAACTTCCAAAGTGTCCCCGCTGTGGCTCTCCCTTACGGCCAGACGTGGTCTGGTTCGGAGAGACCCTTCCAAAGGACGCCCTGGAGAAGGCCTTTAACCTCGCCGAAAGAGCCGACGTTGTGCTCGTTATAGGCACTAGCGGGGTAGTTTATCCAGCGGCGTACATTCCATACATCGTCAAGGAGCACGGTGGAAGAGTTATCGAGGTTAACGTCGAGAGGAGCGGGATAACGCCGATAGCGGACGTCTTCCTTCGCGGAAAGGCGGGGGAAATTCTTCCTAAAATCTTGGAGCTTGTGAGGGAGTTAAGATGAAGCTGTTGCTCGTGGGTTTCTCGGAGAAAGAGGCAAGGGAGATTGAAAACACCCTGGGAATTCCCGTCTTGGCAGTTCCAGAAGAGTTGAAGGGGCTAAAGGTCGAGGAACTTCTTAAAATCGAAAGCGAGGGCGGAGAGTTAATGTGGACGGGGGAGAAGTTCCTCATCATGGACGGCCTTGACAATGAGGGCATAAAGCGCGTTATTGAAACGGTTCGGAGGCTTTCGAAGGAGAGGGTAATCTTCGCCACGACAACGGAGACAAACCTCAAGTGGGCCCTTGAAGAGCTCCTCGACGAGCTCAGGAGTGAGGACGAGTACTTTAGGGCTTTAAGGGAGGCCAGGAAACAGGTTAAAGAGAGAAAAGGTCTCTTTCTGGACATCGGCAACGTTAAATAGAGGTAGGGGATAAACCTTTAGGGGTTCGAGCATGATTAAGGCCATCATATTCGATTTGGACGACACCATAGTGGACACGACTAGACTGGCTGAGATGGCAAGGCGAAACGCAATAGAGAACATGATACGCCACGGCCTTCCCGTTGATTTTGATACCGCTTACTCCGAACTCCTTGAGCTTATAAACGAGTATGGGAGCAATTTCTCTCATCACTTTGACTACCTCCTTAGGAGGCTTGAACTGCCCAACGACCCCAAATGGATAGCCTCCGGCGTTATAGCTTACCACAACACGAAGTTCGCCTACCTCAAGAGCGTCCGCGGTGCCAGGAAAGTTCTCCTTGAGCTCAAGAAAGAAGGTTACCTCCTCGCGATAATCACTGATGGAAACCCTATAAAGCAGTGGGAGAAGATACTCCGGCTCGAGCTGGACGAGTTCTTCGATGATGTGTTTATCTCCGATTACTTTGGAGTTAAAAAACCCCATCCAAAGATTTTTAAGAGGGCCCTTAAAAAGCTCGGTGTCAGGCCTGAAGAAGCAATAATGGTCGGGGACAGGCTCTACTCGGACATCTACGGAGCAAAGAGCGTCGGCATGAACACGGTCTGGTTCAGGTATGGGAAATACCGCGACAGGGAGCTTGAGTACCTCGACTACGCCGACTTTACTGTTGAGAGCCTTGAAGAGGTTCTAAAAATCGTGAGGGGACTGAACAATGAAGAAAAGGAACATCCGGATTCGGAAGTTCATGCTGATTGATAGCTCTTACAAATCGAGAATCCTCAGGGGAGACAAGGTAACGACGATACGTTACGGAAACTACGAGGCCAAACCGGGAAGCGAGGTCTATCTCGTCATAACTCCAAGCGACACTGTCATAGCGAAGGTGAGAATCACAAAGGTCGAGAGGAAGAAGGTAAAGGAGCTGAGCAATGAAGACGCGAGGCTTGACGGATTTTCTGACGTGAAGGAACTCCTAAGGGAGCTGAACAAGATTTACGGCGAGCTCTATGGAGATGACGAGGTCACGATAATCGGCTTTGAAGTGGCCAAGCGCTTTGAGGACGGGATTCCGCTCAAGTGGCTGAAAGGCCTTAACTACCACGAGCCCGAGGAGATAGCGCGCCTCTACCTCGAAAACCAGGATAAGCTCAACTTCAACCGCGAGACGGACTTCATAATGCGCCGTATCTACAACGAGGGCCTTGGAAGGGCCGTCAGAACCTTTGGACCGAAGAGGGTTCAGGGGGCGCTCCTCAAGGTTTACCACGGGCTCTACGCGGCAGGGGTTATCTAACTCGGATTTGGCAAGGAAAAGCTTTTTTACCACCCATCCCTATCGTAGAGTGCCATGGCAAAGTCTGAGCTCAAGAGAGATTTCCCGGCACTCACGCTCGCACTCCTCGTGATCCTGATCCTGCAGATAGCTGGGGCATTTAACGGGATAAACGAGTGGGTGAACTCTGCTCTTCCTTCAGGCGGCTCCCTAACCAGCACCTTCACGGATACCGCGAGCTTCGCCCTCACCGCCCTCTACCTCATCCTCTTCGTTCTATGGGACTTTAAGGACAGGGGAAGATTGAGCAGGTTCACCCTTGAACTAACCGCCGGTATTGCAGTCTCTATGGTCATAGTGGGCCTGCTGAAGGTCCTGATAGGCGTCCCCAGACCGGGAGAGGGACAGGTTCACTGGAGCCTAATTGAGTCAATAAAAAACCTCGACTACTTCGCCTTCCCCTCTGGCCACACGGCAAGGGCCTTCGTTTTGGCGTATTTCCTCGCAAAGCGCTGGAAAAAGTTCTGGCCCCTCTGGTGGGGGTGGGCGCTTGGGATAGGCCTCTCAAGGCTTCTCCTCCACGTCCACTGGTTCAGCGACGTGCTCTTTTCGGCGTTCCTCGGGCCGTGGGTCGCCCTGCTGGTTGAGCTAACCGAGGATTGGTGGCTCCCCTACTACCGCGCCGTTGTGAACGCGCTTAAACTGGGGGTGCTGGACATTGAATAGCTTCCTTCAGGTGTTCCTCCTCTCGCTCGTTCCAACCTTTGAGGGGCGCTACGCGATAGTTTACGGCATTGGGAAAGGCTATCCCCTGTGGGAGACGCTTTTGGCTGCTTCCCTCGGCGTTCTGACGCTCTCCCTCGTCCTTCCGGTGGTTCTGCCTTACATAGACCGAATCATGCTCTGGCTCGAAGGGACACCCCTGATGAAAATAGCTCATCTTTATCTCTACTACGTCGAGCGAGTCAGGAAAAAGGCCCACCCCTACGTCGAGAAGTGGGGCTTCATAGGGCTTACAATATTCGTCGCGATACCCCTGCCCGGGACTGGAATATGGACCGGAGCTTTAGCGGCTTACCTCCTCGGAATTGAGAAAAGGCAGACGGTTCCAGCTTTAATCCTCGGCGGGCTTCTGAGCATGGCGATAACCCTTGGACCGGCACTGGGACTGTTCGGGTGAGGGTATGGACTGGGTGAGGAGGTTCACCCTACTCTTTGCACTGACCTACGCTGGTTTCCTCGGGAACATCGCGGTAATATACTACCTCTCCAGAGGACTGAGCTATGGGGAGATAGGCCTTGCAACCGCCGTCGGTGGCCTCGGCTTTTTTCTCTTCGAGGTTCCCACGGGTATTGTCGGCGACAAGGTGAGCCGAAAAACGAGCGTTCTCATAGGACTTTCGATAATCCCCATCTCAACGGTTCTCCTGCTCTTTCTCTCAAACTTCTGGGTCCTCCTCGCCTCGGAGCTACTCGGGACTTTGGGAGCGTCCTTCGTGAGCGGTAGCCTTCAGGCGTGGTTCTTCGACAACCTCCGGGCTGGAGGCATAGAAGACCGGTTCAGGGAGCTCTGGCGGTCGGCCCAGAAGACTTCACTCATCGTGAGCTCCACAACGACGATTCTTGGGGGTTTTATAGCTCAGTTTTTGGGCTTTGGTGTCGCGATAGTTCTTACCACCATTGTTCAGGTTTTGACGATTTTCATTGCTCTCAAGATACCGGAGATGGGCTTCTCACAGCCTGAGACGTCCTACACGCTCCACCTTCTTGGAGCGTGGCGCGAGCTGAAGAAACCCGAAATAGCGTGGCTTATCACCTACCTCCTCTCCGTTACACTCGCCCTAAACCAGTTCAGGAAGTTCTTCGAACCATACCTCGGCAACGTTCTGGCTCTCACCCTAGGCACGACGCTGACGGGGACCCTTGGGATACTCGGTATCGTTGAGGTTCTGATAAGGGTCGTGCCAAAGTACCTCGGCGTGGCCCTTAGGGGAAGAGTCGGAAGGGCCCTTCACGAGATGGCCCCAATCGGAATTCCCCTTTCAACCGCGCTGTCCGTCCTTTTTCCCAACCCACTCCTCATAGTCGCCTTAGGTATTGTGGCAACGCTTTTTGCCTCTGCCTTTACCTTCAACTTCTCGGTGGAGTTCCAGAGGCGGATTTCAAGCGAGAAGAGGGCGACGGTCATATCCCTTAGGAACATGGTGATGGCCCTCGTTACCTCGGCGTTCTACACAATCTACGGCTTTGCAGTGGATTTTCTAGGACTTTCAAATGCGAGGCTACTGTTTGCTCTCGGTTTCCTTCTTTTGGGACTCGTGTTCAAAACGCTAAGCCTGGGCCTGTTAAGGGAGCACCTTTCGTTGGGAGTAGAAGAAAAATGAGGGAAATCACTTCGTGGCCCTTGTTATCCCGACGTCCTTTACCAGAACGTAGGGAGTTATCACGGGTCTTGAAACCTCCCACCAGTGCACCTGGAACGGCTCGTTGCCTATCGCGACGATGTTACTTAGAATCCTCTGGAGGTTGTCGCTCACGCGAATGTTCCGTATCGGCTTGAACTCGCCGTTCTCGATGAGGAAGATTCCGTCGCGCGGTATCGTTGAGAAGTCCCCGGTGACGTAGTTCTGGAAGCGGGTGTACCAGACGTTGGTGATGTAAATTCCCCTCTTTACCTCGCTGAAGAGCTCGGCC
This sequence comes from Thermococcus sp., assembly GCF_015523185.1. Lineage (NCBI taxonomy): Archaea > Methanobacteriati > Methanobacteriota > Thermococci > Thermococcales > Thermococcaceae > Thermococcus > Thermococcus sp. The sequence goes on along the minus strand of NZ_WAKV01000055.1, from coordinate 62,761 downwards.
TTGGAGTAATCCCCCGGCTCAAGGACGATGTTCCACGGGCGGGGCATTATTAGGCCCGCGTTGGCCGTTGTTTCGGTTTTGTACTTCCTAGCTAGGCTCGTGTTGAGAAGGAACGTCCTGAAGGTTCCGTTCTCTATGACGATGGTCTCCTTTGTGGGAACTCCCTCGTCGTCGAACTTTCTGGTTCCATAGCCGTTGGGCAGGTTTCCAACGTCCTTTATAGTCACAAGTTCGCTGGCGACCTTATCTCCGAGCTTTCCGGCGAGGAACGAGAAGCCGGCTTCCGCGGCGTAGGCCGAGAGCATGAATCCCATGTAGCTGAGCAGATTAGCGAACGCTAACGGGTCGAAGATTACGTCAAAGCGTCCCTCGGGTCCCTGCTCAGGATTTCTGGCCATGTGGGCTATCTCACCGGCCTTCCTTCCGGCCAGTTCTGGGTCAAACTTCTTCAAAACGCGCGCCGAGCACGTCCCGTGTCCGCTTTCGAGGTTCCCCACGAAGGCCCTGACACTTATTTCTATTCCAGTCCCCTCGTCGAAGGCCTCCACACCGTTGCTGGTTGTGAGGTAAATCCTATCGTGGTCGGTGTAGAGAACGCCGGCAACGCGCTTGGCCCCTTCGCTCAGGGCAGTGTTTATGGCAACCTCAACGTACTCGTTCGGTTCGTCGAGCTCGACGATGGCCTTGTCGAAGGTCTCGGGGATGTCCTCATACTTGAATGGGCCTTCAGCTATTCCATAGTAGTCCTCCTTCGGCGAAAGACCCTCGATGTTCTTCTTGAGGGTCTTCAGAACTCGCTTGATGTTCTCCCTGCTCAGCTCCGTTATTGTGGTGTTGGCTATTTTCTTGTCCTTCTCGACGAAGAGCTCAATCTTTCTCTCGTGCCAGTGTTTTGCCACGGTTATCTCGTTGTTGGCAAAGCGAACCTGCCTCCGGTTCGTTTCATAGCCCAGAACAACGACGTCGCCAAAGCCGAGCTCCTCGGCCTTTTTGAGTATAAACTCGTTGAGCTCGAACATCTTTCTCACCTCACGGCCTCCTCAGGGGTATGTCACGAAGCCTCGCATGGGCCCCACCCATCCAGACCGGGACGCCCTGTCCTGGCTCACCCTTTCCGCAGGTTCCAGGGTAGAAGGCAACCTCTTTACCTACCGCGTCAACGCTACTCCAGAGCGCCCTGGTGGTTATCTCAAGGATTGGCCTCCTCACCGGGTGCTTCATCTCGCCGTTCTCGATTAGGTAGGCTTCCCTGCCTATGTACCTCTGCTGGTACCTCCTGTCGTCTATGTTCCACTCATTGAAGGACACCATGTAGACGCCGAGCTTGATATCTTCAATCAGCTCCTCAAAGCTGTAATCTCCGGGAGCCAAGTATGTGTTGGCCATCCTCACTATCGGTTCGCGGTTGTAGTTGATAGCCCTTGCTGCAGCATTTGAGTGCTGACCGAGCTTGTAGGCGTATTCTCTGTTGGTGAGGAACTCGGTGATAATTCCATCCCTTATGAGGTACCTCGGGCGGGCTTTAACGCCCTCGTCGTCGTAGAGGTAGAAGCCCCAGCTGTTAGGTATCGTCGGGTCGTCTATTACCGTAACTACCTCACTCCCAATCCTCTCGCCGAGCATATCCGGTTTCACAAAGCTCTCTCCTGCCTGAGCGGCTTCCCTTCCGAAAATCCTGTCGGCCTCGTAAGGGTGACCGACGCTCTCATGGACTGCTATGCCAGCAACCTCCGGGCTTATGATGAGGTCGACCTTCCCTTCCGGAGGCTTCTTGCCCTCGGTGATGAGCTTCCTCAGGGCCTTAACGTCCTTGACTGCCCAGTTCCATGGCTCGTCCTTTTCAAGTAGCTCAAAGCCACCGGAAAAGGCCCTCTGAACGAATGGAGCCTGCTCCATCTGGCCGTTCTCGAAAATCACGAGGTTGTAAACCACCGAGACCCTTGGGATTTTGCTCTTCACGTAGGCACCCTCACTCGTCACTATCTCCTTCTTCCACAGCTCGTCGGAGTACATCAGGTAGCGCATCGGGACGTTTATACCTGTTGCCTTTACCTCCTCCTCGATTTCCCTGAGGAGCTCAAGCTTCTCTTCCGGAGAAACGTCGCGGATGTCCTTCTTCATCTTGACCTTGTAGGAAACGCGGTGGAAGTTTTCTTTGGAAAAGCGTATGGGTTCGTTCCTGACCTGAGAGGCCGCCTTCGCGAGCTTCACGGCCCTCTTCACAGCCTCGGACAAGCTCTCCTTCGTGAGGACGTTCGTACTTGCGAAGCCCATTCCACCGTTGACGATGACCCTTATTCCGACGCCCTTGTCGGCGTTGATGCTTATTCCCTCTGGAGAACCGTTCTTCATTGCCAGATGAGTTCCAGTTTTTTCCTCAAAGCGCACCTCAGCATAGCTGGCCCCGAGTTCGAGGGCCTTCTCCACTGCAAACTCCAAAAGCTCCATGCACATCACCCCGGATTACTGCATAGAATAGTTCACAGGGGAGTATAAAAGTCTTTTCGTTTAGATAGGGGTCGAAAAGACACGCAAGGTTTAAGTTGCCTGAAACGAATAAAATTGCTGGCGAGAGTATGAGTGAGAGTGTAAACTTCGCCCTAATACTCAAAGATATTCAGCTTATGCGAAAAAACTGGATGAGATAGAGGAGGAGCTCCTCAAGTTAAAGATTCGGGAACTTGAGGAAGAGGAAGTTAGCGGGGAGGAACTCAAGGAGCTTGAGAAACTTTCCAGGGAAACTTTAAAGGACGGAGTACCCTGGGAAGGGACCAAGAAAGAGCTCGGCCTTTAAGGTGCCTTTGATGGCCTACGAGGTTCTCATTCACAGGAATGTCCTAAAGAGGCTAAGAGATGCCCCGGAAAACGTGCGGTGAAAATTCGAAGAGCTGGTTGAAGAGCTTAAGTTTAATCCGGTTCCTTCTGAAAAGTTTGACGTCAAAAAGCTCAAAGGGATGGAAAATACGTTCAGAGTTCGTTTGGGTGAGCACAGGTAAACTTCATCGAAAGAAACTGCTTATCCTTGTCATCAAATTTGGAAAACGGGAGAACGTGTACGAGTAATCTAAACTAAATATGTTGGGCTTTTGGTTCTAAAACTTCTCCTCGCACTCACAGGGCTTCTTCCCGCAGTATGGACAGACGCCGGGGTACTTCTTCTTGGCCGCTTCCTCTAAGTCAACGCCCAGTAAATTGGCTAAACTCGCGAGCCACGCCAGAACATCTGCAAACTCCTCCTCCATGGATTCCCTATCCCGCTTTCTTATGGCCTCGCTCAGCTCTCCGATTTCTTCAACGAACCAAAGGAATGTCCTTTCCACGCCACGCCTGGAATCCTTGTGGAAATAAATTTCCTTAATCATCTCCTGAAATTCCCTGAGCTCCATCTTTATCACCAAAAGAGTTCTGGCGGGCCCGGCGGGATTCGAACCCGCGACCTCCGGCTTAGAAGGCCGGCGCCCTATCCTGCTAGGCTACGGGCCCTCGCTCATAGGGTTTCGGGACGGTTTTATAAAAGTTGCGGTAGAAAAGAAAGGAAAGGAATTACCTCCTCCTTCTGAGGAGGAGTGGGAGTACCGCTAGGCCAACTATGAAGGCCGGGCCACAGATTCCGCTCTTCCCGCTGGAGGAAGTGGTCGAAGTCGGAGTGCTTGAAGTTGCAGGTGGCTTGCTGGTTCCTATGGCGAGTTCTTTTGTAACGACGGCCTTGTTTCCGTAGAAATCCTCGGCTATTATCTCAAGCTTATACTTGCCCGCCTTGAGTCCCGGAAGCTCGACGATGTAAAAGTCGTTACCGGGTTTTCCGCTGACGGGCTCTCCGGGGTACCTGTCGACTTTAGCGTACTTGACAGGGTTGCCCTGGGAGTCATAAAGAACGGCGTAGAGGCTCCTTATACCAAGGTTGTCTTGAGCCGTGAAGTAAACGGTGAACTGGGAGTCGGGTGTTGGGTGGCTTGGCTGAAGGTAGGCTATTTGAACCACCGGTTTCTCCGTGTCCTTGCCCGTATCGATGACGAGCTGGGAAATGCCCTTAGGGACGGTAACGTTGAGGAGCATATAATACTTACCGGCTATCTCCCTCGAGGCTATCACCTTGTAGGTAACGTTGGTAACGCTCGGGTCGACCTTTGCGTTGGCCGGAACCGGAACCACTATCGGTCCAGAAACGCTGTTGTTGAGTTCGTTAATGAACTTAAGGGTTGTTCCAAAGCTAGTTTCATGTTTGAATATCATGAACTCTTGTGGAACGGGGACGCTTATGAAGTCACTCCTGACCTTGTCGTTTTCGATTTTGACTGGGGTGTAGGGCATCTCAACGCTGCCGTTCTCGGTTACGACAACGAGGTTGCTTCCGTACCAAGTTGGGCTGTGCCTTGGGTTGGCTGGTGGGTTTGGCTCCTTGTCAGGGGCGCCTGTTGAGGTGAGCGTTAGGAAGTAGTGCTTGTGTCCCTCCTTGTCTATGTAGAGCCAGTACATGTCGTGGTGGATGTGGCCGCTCAGGGTGAGAGGGATGTTGTACTTGACGACGTCCTCAAGGAAGCGCTTTGCAACTTCCGGGTCAGCTCCCCAGTACCTGCCGACGTATTCCTTAATCTGGTCCCAGTCGGTGCTCGGGTCAAGTCCCTTTATGACGCCACCGAGGTAATTCCAGCGTGGGTTGAAGAAGTACGGGTGGTGGTAGAGGATTATTGGGATGTATCCTTTGTGCTCGTTGAGAACATTTTCCATCCACTCAATCTCATCCATAGTGGGGTAACCGCGGTCACCACCTGTGTCGAGACCAATTATAATAAACTTACCGATTGTAACGTAGAAGTACCTTGGACCGAGGATTTGGGTGTAAACCGTCGGCGGGTCGTCGTGATTACCCTTAATTCCGACCACAGGGAGACCTGAAGCGGATGCAAGTTTGGTGATGTTGTAGACTATCTGGTATCCCGTAACGTCACCACTCGTGTCAACTTCATCACCGGTGTTTATGAGGAGCGTCGCTCCATTCATTGCCCAGTACTGGTAGGCACTGTAGGTTGCAACAACGCTGTGTAATGGGATTGGGTCAGAACAGAGTTCCTCGAGTTTGTAGATACTGCTCTGGAAGTATGGCCCACAGACGTAACCGATTTTTGCGCCGGTTGTTACATGGGTGTCGCTTACCCAAGCTATCTTGAGGGTCTTTGGCCACTCCTTGAAGACCTTGAGACCGTTCGGGAGAACAAGGGTTCCGTTGTTGGTTTTTATGAGAAGGAAGTAGTCATCGGGTGCTATATCTTCCGGCGTCTTTAGGGTAACTGACTTGTCGTTCTTGGAGACAATCTGCAGGTTGTATGGCCCGTGTAAGACCGAGACTGCAGTTACAGACTCAATCTGAACCCCGTTCTTGGGATAGAGGTTGAACGTTCCTCCTGGGACAGCAAAGGCGGGAACTACTGGCGCGGGGAGGTACAGATAGTTGCTGTATGTTGTTGAGTATTCCTGGGCCAGTGCCGGGGTCGCCGCTCCAAGTATGGAAAGAGTTGCCACAAAAGCCATTATCAAAGCCAACAGCCGTCTGGCCATGGTATCACCGTTTGAAGGGGTGGAAAATCATCTTAAAACCTTTCCCGTTTGAATACCGTATTAACTTGTCCCTTTACCACCCATTCTGATTCTTTTTTGTCAGAAATGATACCATATAGTTAGATACCGGTGACATACCACCAAGATGCCGGTAAACGGAATACAACTCGAGAATCTTCTCCCTTAAGTCCTCCCGGGGGTTTACGAGATAGCGCGTAAACAAAACCGCCATTTCCACAAGGACGCAGTCCGCCCTACTGAACGGCCTTAGTGGGAGCATTCCCTCGATTTTACCTTCAGGAACCAGCTCACAAATTAAAACTTCCGTTTCTCCAAGGTTATCCTCCCAATGCTCGACCTTTGACGTGACGTTCCCATAAACTCCCGGAAGGCCTCTTATCCAACGGTGGCCATTTTGTTCTTCGAACTCAAGTTTGAGCGGCAGGTTTAGAGCCGTTCTGACGAGCAGTTCGGGGTCATTTGTGAGCTGGATTGAGGCTTTACCGGTTTCAAGAACCTCACGGAAACTTTTTCCGGGGAATAACTTGAACCTTAACTTCTTGCCGTCCCTAACAACACCAGCGGGAGTTATATTAGACCTCGTGACAAGGAGAACCTCATAGACCTTTTTTTCCTCAAAAACGTCCAGCATAAAGACCACCGAAAAAAGAATATAATTCAGAGAGTCTGCTTGGGCAGGACTATTATGTCGTCCCTATCAATGTAAAAGGTAACCGGCTGAGTCGGTTTCAGGTTTGCTACTTCCTTGTCGCTTATGGCCCTCGCAATGATTCTGGTATTGCCGAATATGCCGACGACCTCGGTGAAGAATCCGTAGTACTCAATGAGGTCAACGGTTCCCTCGAGCGAAACCGTGTTCTCCCCGGGCCTGAACTTTATGCGCTCCGGCCTTATGACGAGGACGACGTTGTCGTTCTTCTCGGTGTAGTAAAGCCCATCGAGGCGGAAGCTTTCAAATTCCACTGTAACGCGGTCGCCGTTCCTCTCGACGACTTTGGCCGGGATGACGTTGGTCTTACCCATAAAGCTCGCGACGAATTCCGTCCGAGGTCTCTCGTATATGTCCCTTGGGGTTCCGACTTGTTCAACGGTTCCGACGTTCATGACGGCTATTCTGTCGCTTATTGCCATGGCCTCCTCCTGGTCGTGGGTGACGTAGATGACGGTTATGCCGAGCTCACGCTGAATTCTCCTTATCTCAGAGCGCATCTCAAGTCTAAGCTTGGCATCGAGGTTGCTCAGTGGCTCGTCGAGGAGAAGAACTTTAGGCTCAACGACAAGGGCCCTCGCTATTGCCACACGCTGTTGCTGTCCACCGGAGAGCTGGGTTGGATAGCGGTTCTCAAAGCCCTTCAGCTTGACGAGCTCAAGGGCCCACTCCACTTTTCTCTTGATTTCCTCCTTTGGAAGTTTCTTTAGCTTCAGTCCGTAAGCGACGTTGTCAAAAACGGTCATGTGAGGCCAAAGGGCGTAGTTCTGGAAGACAAGGACTGCACCGCGCTGGTAGGAAGGAAGGTAAGTAACATCCTCGTCGCCGAAGTAGATGTGCCCACTGTCTGGGTAATCTAAGCCCGCTATAATCCTCAGCGTCGTTGACTTTCCACACCCGCTCGGGCCGAGCAAGGTAAAGAGTTCCTTGTGTTTTATGTGAAGGCTTATGCCCTTAAGGGCGGTCGTTCCCTCAAAGGTCTTCACGATGTTTTCAAGCCTTACATCAACCATCTTAATCACCACCTCAGGTAAGGCCAATGAAGGAGTACCTCTGTTTGGTTATTACATTGGCTATAACTATGGCCGTTATCTGCACGAGCATGAGGAACACACCAAGAGCCGCCGCAAGGTTTGCACTTCCAACGGCACTCATAATGAGCTCTCTCATCTTGGCCGTTATCGGGTACCATGTGGAGTTTATGGAACCGAGGGTGATACCAACACTGGTCTCACTCATACAGTAGACAAAGCTCAGCATCGCTCCGCCGAGAAGGTTCAGAGAAATCATGGGCAGGAGTATGCTCGTTAGAGCCTTCCATCTGCCCGCCCCAAGGTTCATTGCTGCTTCTTCAAGCGAAACGTGGACCTGCTGTAGTCCGGCCGAGATAGAACGTGCCGCGAAGGGCAGACGCCTGATAGAGTACGCCAAGATAAGCGCCGCTCCCGGGAAGAAGTAAAGCAGGTTCGTGGGGTCGAGGATTGTTCCCTTGAACGGCGGGACCGTTGAGAAGAAGAAGAAATAGCTCATCGCAATGACTATTCCCGGAACCGCTATCGGTATGGTTGCGAGGCTGTCGAGTATCGGGGCAAGCTTGGCCTTCTTGAACCTGCTGGAGGCGTAAGAGGCCGTAAGAGAGAGGAGTATAATAATAAATATTGCCACCGTTGAGTATAGCAGGCTGTTGAGTATAACGCGCTTTATGTCTGGCTGTGTTATTATAGCCTTCATGTTCTCGAGGGTAAAGCCACTGGGCCATGTTCCGTACCAGGTCTTTGAGAAGGCCAGGAGGACAACCCCAATCTGCGGGAATATTGTTATTAACAGGAGGGGAACTGCGACAAAGGCTATGATAAGGGCCTGCCACCACTTGGGCTTGGCAACCCTTGGCTTCCATCTTCCGCCCTTGCTGAGCATGGCATACTGCTTGAGTCCGACGTACCACCTGACGGCTAGGAACATTATGATGGCTATCGTGAGCATTATCAGAGCCAGAGCTGCCATTTGTGGGTTACCGATTGCAAAACCCGAAACGAACGAGCTGTAAATCTGGTATGACATGAGCTTCTTTGCTATTGCACTTCCTTGGAAGACTATCGGTGCGGCCAGGTCTTCAAGACTGAATATTCCCACGAGAATGGCTCCTGCCATTATACCGGGTAGGGCCAGTGGGAATGTCACCGTTCTGAAGAGATGGAAGCCCCTGCTTCCAAGGTTCTCTGCCTGTTCCTCCAGGCTGGGGTCTATGTTAATGAAGCTCGCATAGGCGTTGAGATATACTATTGGATAGTATGTTATTGTCTGGGCAATGATGACACCCACTAGACCGTCAATCCATACCGGCTTCGGGAAGAGGTGAAGGTGCTGGTAGAAAATCCAGTTTATGAGACCATCAGGAAGGAACATCTTCTTGACAACGACGACGTTGACGAAGGGAGTAACGAGGAGTGGGATGAAGAGGAGGATACGCATGATGTTCTTGCCCGGGAAATCGTAGCGGGCCATTATGAAGGCAAAGAACGTTCCGAGGATTGTGGTCAGAATCATGACGCTTATGGAAACGATGATTGAGTTCAGAACGACACCAAAGTCCCATCCATAAAAGTGGTAGACCTCTTTTCCTCCGTACTGCACGGTTTTGACAAGATATCCATCGGGATGCAGGTTAAAGTAATAGCTTGACCCGAAGATGCTCTTGAACCAGTAGAGGGATATATGACCGTTGTACTCGAAGGCCGTTCCAAGCATTACGAGAACAGGGATGACCAAAAACGCCAAGAGGTATAGTAGTGGGAACAGGAAGGACACTATAACAACCGGGTCTGGGAGGGGAGTTCCGAATAGTCTTTCACTCCACTTACTGACCTTCATTAGCGTTACCTCCTCGCAGTTTTTAAATCACTCGCAACTACCTTAGAATTTACGGACTCGTTTTAAAGGTTTTTGAAAAGGCCAGGGGAAGTTTTGGGAAAGAAAAAGAGAATTCTTGCCTTTGACCTGTTAAAAAAGGAGGTATAAAGGTCAGCTACCCTCCATCTTCTTGAGGTCTTCCATGACCTTGTTGTACTTGGCCTGAGCGGCGTTTCTCCACTCCTGCATGAGCTGACCCTGGAACGCGGCGTCGGTTGCAATCCTGTTGTTTATCTTGGCCGCGTACTGCTCCGTGAACGTCACCATCTTACCAGTTTCTGGGTCTTTGAACTCTATGGGTGCCGTAAGTTCGTCCTTGAGCTGTTCGAACTGCTCCTTGGTTATCTTGCCACTCTTGTATGCGTTGACTATGGCCATCCATGTCTGGTGAAGCGGCCCGTTAACGTCAATGAGCGTGGCCTTGAAGTAGTACTGCAGGGCGTTCACAGTGTTAAGTGCCTCGGTGCTGTTGAAGGGTATTCCCTTGCTTGATATAGAGAGTTTGTATGCCTTAAGCAGAGTCGGGCGGGCCTGTGCAAAGGTCTCCCCGGCGTATTTTCCGTTAAAGAGAACCTGGGCCTCCTCTTGGGTGATGGTCTGGTTGAAAATCGTCGGATTAATCGGAAGCCTGTTGATGTCGGGGCTCATCCAAACGGCCTGTCCCTGTGTGAGGACCCAGTAGATAAAGGCCTGAGCGGCCTCGGGGTGCTTGCTGTACTTGAGAAGCGCTATGGGGTCACCGTTAATAATGCTCTCTCCCTTCGGTATAACGTAGACACAGTTGGGGTTCTGCTTCATTGCGGTGTAACCATAGAAGTCTATGGTGTTTCCAGCGGCAATCTCACCGTTTATAACTGCGTCTCTAACGGCATCACTCGCCTCGTAAACCTTGGAGTTGGCCGCTATAAGGGTCAGAATTCTCCATCCCTTGTCCCAGCCGAAGGCCTGGAGGATAATCTGGTAAATCCTGGTGTTGGAGGTGCTCCTTGTTGGGTCGGCTATGCCGTACATCGGCGGGTCGCGGGCCCAGTCTGCTGTGGCTATGTCCTCCCACTTGTGGGGGAAAGGAAGGTTCTGTTTCTCAAGGACCTGCTTGTTGACGGTGAAACCGAAGGACGAAAGAGCCGCCGCAATCCAGTAGACCTTACCGTTTTCCTCCCTAATCATCGGCATTCCAGCGAGCTCCTTGGGAATCTGGGTGCCTATAAGGCTCAGGACTTTCTTGTCTGTTATTGGAGCGAGGTAACCCATCTTATACATGTCATCGAAAAGGGTTGGACCTCCACCCCAGCCAACGTCGGCACCCTTCTTGATGTACTCAGGCCAGAGTGACTCCGGAACGCCAATGAACTTAAGGTTGGTTATGTGGTATTCCTTGGCAATCTCGCTCTTTAGAAACAGTTCCTTTGTCTTGTACTGGATTGTGGCGTCGTGCCTTGTAACTATAACCAGAGTAATGCCCTGGGTCGCACTGCTGCTTGTGCCACTGCTACTTCCACTTATACACCCGCTTGCGACAACACTAAGACCCAAAACAAATATAAGCAGTATTCCGAGCATCCGCCTCATGGCAACCCCCACCTTTTCTTCAAGGTTCCTTTAAAAAGAGTGTTGGTTCAAAAGTATAAATAAAAGGAAGTCACTTCCTCCTCCTGAGGAGGAGTGGGAGCACTGCAAGGCCGACTATGAAGGCCGGACCACAGATTCCTCCGCCACTCTTGGTGGTAGTTGAGCTCGGAGTGCTTGAAGCTGGAAGTCCCTTTGTCATCTCAAGGCTCCACTCAAAGATGTTTGAGATGACAGTCGGGCCGTCGAGCTTAACACCGTAGTATTCGCTTGTCCACATGGGCTCGTATCCTCCAATGGGGGTCTCACCGCTGACGATGATGACATCGGGCTTCTTGTTGTCTCCGACCTTAACTATCTGGGCTGCAACAATCGGGAACTTGCCGGTCTCACCGGCCTGGTAAGCGTGTGCCGCAGGGGCATTGTTCTCGGTGATGTCAGAACTTGAGTTTGAGTGGACGATAACATAGGTGTACTGGGGCTTGCTGGTCTCGTTAAGCTGGTGCCAGTTTCCGCTTCCGTCCTTGCCGTCAACCCAAGCGACAACACCAGGACCGTGGGCGAGAACCTTTCCGCCGTACTTGAGGTTCTGGACGAGTATGTCCCTCTTCGGGGTGTCCTTCCACGGGTCGTCGTAGGCAACGACACGGTAGGACTTTCCACCGGCGTTGCTGACGGCATCCTCGACAGAACAGAGGTCCACACGGAGGTTGGTTATGTTTAGCTGGTCAAGAAGGCTGTCAATGAACTGCTGGGTCTTGGCACCGTTTCCGTAGTCGGAATCACCGGCGACCCAAAGAACCTTACCGCCCTCCTGGAGCCACTCTTTTATGGCCTTTATTTCATCCGGGAGAAGCGGGCTCGTCGGCTGGCCGAGGATAAGAATCGTGACGTTGTTGTTCTTCAGGGCCTCGTACGTTATTTTGTCACCAAGCCTCTTGATTCCAAGGTCGCTCTCGTACTTGGGGTCACCGAAGTAGACGAAGGTGTACTGCGTCAGTGTCTTGAGCATTCCCTGTGTCAGAACCTTACCCTTATAGGTAACGTCCGTAAGACCCTTGGGGTTCTCGCCGTGGGCGAGGTCTACTGCTATAACAACCTTGCCGGTGTCAGCGGCGCTGACCACTGGGCTGGCAACCATCCCAAAAACAGACAGCAGGACGACTGCCGCCAGGAACAGTGCAACCTTCTTCATGGTATCACCGTCTTCTTTAGCAATATTACGGTTATAAATCTTATCGCTTGAAAGTTTAACGGGTTAGAAAAACTTCCGCAAAGCCCTTAAACTCTTTCGCCGTTTCAGGCTCAGGTGGTAGTGGTGGACGTTAAGGAGAAGATTCAGCTCATAAAGAGGAAACCGACCGAGGAGCTCCTCACCGAGGAGAACCTGAGGCACCTCTTTGAGGTAGGAATTCCCATGCAACACTACATCGGATTCGAGATAAGCGGTTACATTCACCTCGGAACCGGGCTGATGGCAGGCGCTAAAATAGCCGACCTCCAGAAGGCTGGCATCAAGACCAGAATTTTCTTAGCGGACTGGCACAGCTGGATTAACGACAAGCTCGGGGGTGACCTTGAGACGATACAGAAGGTTGCCTTAACATACTTCAAGGAGGGCATGAAGCAGAGTATTAAGGTCATGGGTGGCGACCCGGAGAAGGTTGAGTTCGTTTTAGCGAGCGAGATACTGGAGAAAGGTGATTACTGGCAGACGGTAATAGACATCTCAAAGAACGTAACGCTAGCCAGAATGATGCGCTCGATAACGATAATGGGTCGGCAGATGGGAGAGGCCATAGACTTCGCCAAGCTGATTTACCCGGCAATGCAGGTGGCGGACATATTCTACCAGGGCGTTACTATCGCTCATGCAGGAATGGATCAGAGGAAGGCCCACGTGATAGCGATTGAAGTGGCCCAGAAGCTAAAATATCATCCCCTCGAGTGGAAGGGCGAGAAGCTCAAACCGGTAGCTCTACACCACCACCTCCTCCTCGGCCTTCAGGAACCGCCGGTCTGGCCAATAGAGAGCGAGGAGCAGTTCAAAGAACTCAAGACCCAGATGAAGATGAGCAAGAGCAAGCCCTACTCAGCAGTGTTCATCCACGACAGTCCAGAGGAAATCAGGCAGAAGCTCAGGAAGGCCTTCTGTCCAGCTAAAGAGGTCAACTACAACCCCGTTCTGGACTGGGCCGAGTACATAATCTTCCGCGAGGAGCCGACTGAATTTACCATCCACAGGCCGGCTAAGTTCGGCGGAGACGTTACATACACGACCTTCGAGGAGCTCAAGAGGGACTTCGCCGAAGGAAAGCTCCACCCGCTCGATTTGAAGAACGCCGTCGCTGAGTACCTCATCGAGCTCCTCAAGCCGGTCAGGGAGTACTTCGAGAGAAATCCAGAGCCGCTTGAGCTGATGAATCAGGTAAAGATTACCCGCTGACTTTTTCCTTTCCTTATGCGGTGATAGAATGCCGGGAATTGACGAAAAGGACAGGGAGATTCTACGGATTTTGAGAAAAAATGGCAGGATTACTCTGACCGAACTGGGAAAGCGCGTTAACCTATCCCCCGCGAGCGTGAAGAGCAGGATCGAAAAGCTTGAAAAGCTTGGAGCCATCAAGGGCTACTCCGCGATTATAGACCCGTCTTTCCTAGGGAATTTCGTCAGGGCTTTAATCTTCATAAGGCTCAAAGAGGTTGACCCCTACACGAGAAGCCTTCTGAGAGAAGTCGCATCGCTCGAGAACGTCGAGTTCCTCTACATAAAAACCGGGGACCGCAACGTCATCATCAAGGCGGAATTCGAGGACATGGAGGAGCTGAGGGAGTTCCTGGGGAGTCTAAAAAAGACCTTTGGAATAAACGCCCTGACGATAGAGGCCAACCTCGTCGTGGAAGAGCTCAAGGACTGCTGGCTCGCCGATGAGGACGCCTCCCGACTCTGAGCTGTGATGAATGGACGGCTAACCGAGGCGGTGAAGATGCTCTTCGTTATAAGGCCCGGAAGGAAGAAGAACGAGCTTGAGGCATTTTTCATCGAGAAAGAGCCTGAGAAGCTCTCGCAGATGCAGGGACTTAAGGCAGATAGAGTTTACCGATTCATAATGCGCGAGGGCAGGCTCTTTAAGGTCCTTGAGGGAAGCCAATACAGGAATCCTAAAGAGATAGAGAAGCTTTTGAGAGGGGCGAGAATAGTCCTAGTCAACGCCGACGAGTGGGAGGACTACTTCAGGCGAAGACTTCAAAACAAGAGAGTTGAAAAGGCCGAGCTGTGTCGTCTCTGTCTCCTCGAGGGTAGAATAACGGTTCTAACGCCTGGCAACAGGATAAAGTACCGTAACGAGTACATCTGCAAGCGCTGTGCCGAGGACGAGCTTAAGAGGGAGCTCCGGTTTCGTTTCAACACCATAGCGATGTTCGAACAGGCGAAGAAGCTCCTGGAGAGGTTTAGGGATCTTGATAAAGTCCTATACGCCTTCGACCCCCGCTTCGACCCGACTAAGCATCCAGAGATAACCAAGTGGGACGAGCTGAAGGCGAAACGGGTAAAAGTTGAGAAGATTAAGATTGATGAGCTCTCACTGCCAGAGAAGTTTAAGGAAGTCCTGAAGAAGGAAGGGGTTGAGGAACTCCTCCCGGTTCAGAGTTTGGCCGTGAAAAACGGCCTCCTTGAAGGAGAAAACCTCCTGGTAGTTTCGGCAACCGCCAGCGGTAAGACCCTCATCGGCGAGCTAGCTGGAATTCCAAAGGCGATGGAAGGCAAAAAGATGCTCTTCCTCGTTCCCCTCGTCGCTTTGGCGAATCAGAAGTACGAGGACTTTAAGAGGCGCTATTCAAAGCTAGGCCTTAGGGTTGCCATCCGCGTTGGAATGAGCCGTATAAAGACGAGGGACGAGCTCGTGGTCGTTGATACCGGAATAGATGCGGACATAATAGTGGGAACCTACGAGGGGATAGACTACCTCCTCAGGGCCGGAAGGAAGATTGGCAACGTTGGAACGATTGTGGTGGATGAAATTCACACGCTGGATGATGAGGAGCGCGGGCCCCGCTTGGATGGGCTAATCGCGAGGCTGAGGAGGCTCTACCCAAAGGCCCAGTTCATAGGTTTGAGCGCTACCGTCGGAAACCCGGAGGAGCTGGCGAAAGAGCTCGGCCTAAAGCTCGTCCTCTACGACGAGAGGCCCGTGGATTTGGAGAGGCACATAATCATCGCCCGCAACGAATCGGAAAAGTGGAGGCACATAGCGAACCTTTGTAAGGCGGAAGCCATGAGGAAATCCAGGCAGGGCTACAAGGGACAAACTATAGTCTTCACCTTCTCGCGCAAGAGGACGCACGAGCTTTCAGCATATTTAACGAGTAAAGGCCTCAAAGCAAAGCCCTATCACTCCGGTTTACCATACAAGCAGAGGAAACTTACTGAGATGGAGTTCTTAGCTCAAAGGCTCGACGTGGTGGTTACAACGGCGGCACTCGGGGCTGGCGTTGACTTTCCCGCTTCGCAGGTCATCTTTGAAAGTCTCGCGATGGGCAACAAATGGCTTAGCGTTAGGGAATTCCACCAGATGCTCGGAAGGGCTGGCAGACCGCTCTACCACGAGAAGGGCAAAGTTTACCTAATTGTCGAACCCGGTAGGAAGTATTCTGCTGGGATGGAGGGAACGGAGGAAGAGGTAGCCTTCAAGCTTTTGACTGCCCCGATAGAGCCCGTCACCGTTGAGTGGAGCGACGAGCTTGAGCAAGACAATGTTCTCGCTCATTCCTGCGTCTTTAACAGGCTTGACGTCATAGAGGAGGTTCAGGCGAGATGCCTCGGGGCGAACCAGAGCGCCGAGAAAGTTCTGGAAAAGCTTGAGGAGTCCGAGCTTGTAAGGCTGAAGAGGCCCTTCGTTGAGGTCACCCCCTATGGAAGAGCTGTGAGTATGAGCTTCCTCCTGCCGAGGGAAGCAGAGTTCATAAGGAAGAACCTGGGGGAGAAGCCCGTCCGCTGGATTGCCCTCAAACTGCTCCCCTTTGAGAACCTCTATTTGAGCGGGACGCTTCAGAGGGAGCTTGAAAGCGCCGTGAGGGGAAGGATAAGCTCCAACGTCTTTTCCTCAAGCTTCGCCTCAATCCTCGAGGAGCTCGACAAGGTTATCCCGGAGTTAAGTCCCAACTCAGCTGAAAGGCTCTTCACAATCTATCAGGAGTTCTTCATGTGCGGTGAGGATGACTGCACCGAGTACGCGATGGAGCGCGTTGGGAACCTTATTATAGAGCTCCGCAGGAATGGAAAGCACCCGACCCAGATAGCGGAGCATTTCAGGAAGGTTTACGGGCTAATAGTCTATCCCGGTGACGTTTTCACTTGGTTAGATGGGATAGTGAGAAAGCTTGAAGCAGTAGAGAGAATCGCGAGGGTCTTCTGCGTGAGGAAGGCCGAGGAAGAGGCTAAAAGGCTGAGGAGGGAAATAGAGGAGGGAAGAACACTCACACCTGAAGGACCATCTGAGCCGGGTCGCGTATCGCCGGGCCGAGGCCGAGGATATAAATCGCCAGATACCAGAACTTCCTCTCCTCCTCGTCGGGAACGAGCTCCCGGAGGGCGTAGTAGACGATAATCAGGATAAGGGTTATCCACGGGTAGTAGATGTAGGCCCCGAACCACCGGACAAGGTGGCTCTCGACCCAGTGAACCTCATGGTAGTGGTAGAAGTGGATTCCCACCACCGTTGAGGCTATGTCAAAGTAGTGAGCCAGCACAGGATACAGGTAGAGCTTATCGAAGGGCTTCCACTTGTAGAACGCCAGAACCACAGCCCAGCTTATGGCCGTGTGAATTAGGGTCAGCTCGTAGGGGCGCCAGTTCTTTGCGTGGGTAATCAACAGATAGTTCGCCCAGAGCGCCAGAATGGTTCCCCACGCTATCGTTATTTTTGGATACGTCTTCAGCTTTGCATCGGCAACGATTGCCGGGACTATTAGGGCAAAGGCCGTGAAGAAGATTCCCGGCGTCAAAATCAGGGGGTTCTCTGGCAATACCCCACCGTCCACGAGAGCCCTGACAGTTGCCCCAAAGACGACCATTGGAGTTACAGCCCAGAAAAGCCTCTCGTCAACATTTATTTTCAACGGCTTGATTATGTAGCGGTAGGAATAAATGACCCCTAAACCGAACAGCAGGGCGTAAACGAAGGTATTGACAGCGTTGTAGCCACTCCTCGTGAACATCGGCTCCCAGAAGTAGTTGTAGAAGAAGTCCCATAGAGCCTTCTCAACGCTCATTCTAACCACCGGCTCCCGTTGGAGTTGAACCTTATAGGCCTTTTGGGACAAGTTATTAAACAACCTCGCCGTAAATAGTTCGGGTGATAGGGTGTACGGGCATGCTGGAATGGTACCTTTCACGGGGTTTGGAGTAGTTGCGCTGATAGGCTTTCTCTTCGCGCTATTCATAGCGGGCCTAGTGCTGGCCTTCAGCGCGAAGCTTGTCGGGATAAAGGACGCATCGGTTATCGGCGCAATGGTTGCAATCGTCGGCGGTGGAATCCTGGGGCTAATCATTGGCGGAATAGTGTCACTGGTCTTTTCGGTAATGGGGCCGTTTGGAATCTCCCTCGGCTGGCTGGCCTTCATAGTGACCTACGTATGGGTCATAAAGGTCGTCTTCCACACGGATTGGATTAGGGCGTTCTTGGCGTGGCTGATAGCGATTGTGGTTGAGCTAATCATCGCCGGAATCCTCGGACTGATGGGAGTTGCAACCCTCGGAATGTTCCATCCATGAGCGGAAAGGATAAATAGGACTTCCGCGAAGGGTTCACGATGCCGGGCTTTTTCCAGCCAGTGGAAGAAATCAGCGGAATAAAACCCTTTGAGGGGTTTCCCCTTGAGTTCAGTCAGGCCTCAATCTCGGCCATTGTCTCTACCGATGAGTTAGCTGGCTCTATCTTCGTCCACACCCTTCTGGGCGAGTCCCTTCGCGGTGGAAAAGCCTACCACGTCGGACCGAAGAGGGTCTTTGCTCCGGGGGTTCTTAAGGCCCTCGAAGTCGAGCCTTCAAACCTGTTATCGGCGAGTGTTTATAGCGGCGACGAGCTTCTTCAGGCCCTCGAATACGTAGACGATGGTTCCCTCGTTCTGGTCTCCCAGTTCCCAGCCCTCAAGAACATCTCCCGGGAAACCCTCTTGGAGCTCAGGCGGAAAACGGACGACATGATGCTCACATTAGTCTTCCACCACGAAACCCTGACCCTCAACGAGCTCGACCTTCCCGGTGAATTCGCAAGGCTGTTCCTTCTCCCTGAGCTCTTCGATGCCCTCCTTGTCCTCAGAACAAGCTCCTACAGGGGACACCACAAGCTGAACGTAACGGTTCTAAAGGCCCCTCCTGAGCAAATAGGAAACATTGGAGACCACTTGATTCCTGTTGATTCTCTCGTAAAACTCATTGCTGGTAGATGAGTATGTGCCCAAACCCGTGGACAAAACGCAGGTACAGGAGCAGGGCAAAGGTCAAAACAACGGTGAAGAAAACAGCATAATCCGTTCCTCTCATTTTAATGTCCCTGTAAAACGTCCTTTTCTTGCCCGCTCCAAAGGCCCTGCTCTCAAGGGCTATGCTGAGCTCGTGGGCGGTTTTGAGGGAGGCAACTATCAGCGGAATCAGGATTGGGACGGTCTTCCTTATTCTGCTCAATATATTGCCCCTATCGAGCTCAAGACCGCGACTCCTCTGGGCGTCCATGATTGTGTTGGCTATGCCGTAGAGCGTTGGGATGTAGCGGAGGGCTATGGTGAGAGTCAGGCCTATCTCGTAGGGAACGCCGAGCTTCACAAAGCCGAGTATAAGTTCCCTCTGCCTCGTTGTCATGAGTAGCTGAAACGTTATCAGGCCAAAACCCAAGAGGCGAAGCGAGAACGAAACTCCGAGGAGAAAGCCGATAAGCCTTGGTTTGTAAATCAAGGGCCATAGGAAAAGGGTAAGAACGACCAGAAATGCCAGTGGCTTCAAAAGCCTTAACTGTTCTCCAATTCCAAGCCTTCCTAGGAACTTCCCCGAGAACAGGATTAGGAAGAACATGGGGACGAGAACCTTCGGGTCGTTGAAGAGCATGAGAGAAGATATCCCAAGCAACGTGGCTATTATTTTAACCCTTGGGTCGAGGGAGTGTAGGAAGGACTTCCTTTCAACGTAGAACTGATAAATCACCGCCGACCCTCCCGACCAGTTCCTCGGCGCTCCTCACGAAGCCTGTCCCAAGTTTCTCAGATAAAATCATAAGCTCTGGCCGTTCTAAGCCGTATCCTTCAACGTTGAGCCTGAAGAACTCCTCAACGGACCCATCAAAGACATTCCTTCCATCGTTAAGGAGAACAACCCGTTCGGCAAGCTCTAGAACTAAGTCCATGTCGTGGGTTATGAGAAGGATTCCGTGGCCCTTTTTCCTGAGGAATTTAATGACTTCCACAACGCTCCTCTCGGCCTTCAAATCGAGTCCAGTTGTGGGCTCGTCAAGGATTAAATATTTTGGCCTCATTGCCAAGACACAGGCTATTGCCAACCTCTGCTTCTCACCACCACTGAGGGAGTATGGAGCCCTTTCCTCAAAACCTTCGAGGTTTACAGCTTTAAGGGCCCATCTCACGCGTTCCTCAACTTCTCTCTTATCGAGTCCGAGGTTCTTTGGCCCGAAGGCAACCTCATTAAAAACCGTCTCCTCAAAGAACATGTGTTCGGGATTTTGAAAGACGTAACCAACCTTTCTGCTGAGCTCGGCTACCGTATGTTCCCTCGTGTCGAGCCCATCGACCAGAACCCTGCCTTTTTCCGGCTTGAGCAGGCCGTTTAGGTGCTTCGCCAGTGTCGTCTTTCCGCTCCCGTTCGGGCCAACTAGGGCAAGGACTTCTTCCCCGAGGGTAAGGTCTATCCCCCTAAGGACTTCCTGTTCGTTGTAGGCAAAGTGGAGGTTTTCCACCCTAATCATCACACCTACGGGAGCACTAACTCTTTTAAATATGAGCCCCGATTTAGCCGACATGAATGCGAGGGAAGTATCTCTAACCGCTCTCTTCGTGGCATTAACTGCCGTGAGTGCCCAGATTGAAATACCCTTAGGGCCCGTTCCATTCACGTTGCAGGTCTTCATGGTCATCCTGTCAGGTCTTCTCCTTGGTGCGAGGCTCGGGTTTTTAACTCAGGCCATTTACATCTTAGCTGGTGCGGTTGGTTTTCCCGTATTTGCCGGCTTTACGGGTGGTTTTGCCCACCTTTACGGCCCCACCGGTGGCTACCTCCTGGCCTTTCCGCTTGCCTCGTTTATCGCGGGCCTCTTTGCAGAGCGGTTTAAGAGTTCGTACCTCTGGATTGCCGGTTCCCTTTTGGCCCTTGGCATCATCTATCTACTCGGCTGGCTTAGGCTCGGCCTTTACTTAGGGGGCAACTTTGCAAAGGCCCTCTACATCGGCGTCCTTCCTTTCGTGCCCCTGGACATAGCAAAGGCCCTCGTAGCCGTTGGGATGGCGAGGGCCGTTAAAAGAGCTCTCCCTGAGTTTTGAGCTCCTCTATAGTTTTCTCTGCAAAGGCCACATCAAAGGAGCTCTTAACGCGGAAGAAGCTCAGCGTGACCTTTGGGTTTCTTTTTGCAAGTTCCTCTATCGAAATCGCCTCGTAGTCAAGGAACTCAACAACCCTCGAAAAGCTCTTATATCCTTCAGCAAATGCAGACTCCACCGCATCTCTCAGCGGTTCTGGTTCATAAACGGCGTGGAAAACTTCTCTGCTCCCGTCGCGCCAGACCGGGATTACGGCCTCGGGTTCGTTCTCGTAGTAGAGTCCAACAAGATAGTTCACGAGAAATGGCATAAGCAGGGGCATGTTCCCCTCAACCAGAAAGAACGGCTCGTCCGGAAGGGCTTTGAGAAGGGCCTCGATTTTGTTTCTCGCTGAAACAGGAACAGGGTTCAAGAGGTAGAGCGAGTAGGTTTTCAGCTTGTCCCTCCTCACGATTGTTATTGCTCTCTCTATCCTCTTGCTCGTCCGCAGTCTTTTTTCGGTGAGCTTTACCACCGGTTCGCCGTTGACTGGGGTAGTGTAGTTCTCCCACCTCTTCTCTGGAAACGCCATGATTACTCCGAGCATGTCCGTCAATGGGGGAGTGCTTTTAAAAAGGGTTCGAAAGTTTTATATACCCTGAGTTACTAAAATTTCCCGGCAAAAACGAGGAGGTGGTGGACATGGCCGAGATGATAATACCCTACCCACAGCTCCAGAAAATTCTGGAGAGAACCTGTGAGCTTGCTGTCATAAAGCCCCGTGCCGAGGAGATGATGGACATAGTTGAGAAGAAGCTCGCTGATCTCTTCGAGGTTGCCTACGAAAACGCGAAGGCCGAGCGCTCAAGCACAATAAAGATGCGCCACATCCCGATTACCAAGGGCTTCAAGAACAGCCTCAACCTCTTCAGGGCCGTCATCGAGGACGAGAACGTTCAGATTGAGCCCATCAGGAAGTACGTCCTCAAGAAGATACCGGGTGACATTCCACTTGAGGAAGATGTGATAAACGAGCTTCCGATTATAGCGGGAACGCTCTTCGTCCTCATCGGAAGGGTCATCAAGGCTCTCCATCCCGAGATTAAGAACGTCTATCCAGAGCATGTCGAGGAAGCTAAGAAAGTTCTGGACTACACGCTTTAACTCCCCAAACTCTTTCTTTATCCACTCGAAGTGTCTGTCCTTTGTCACGAGCTTAAACGCCTGTTAATGGCCACGGCGACAACTATTGCATCAACCTCTGGAACTGGGGTTTCCCTTTTCACCATCGCCTGCGAAATTTTGATTGCGAGAAGATAGTCCTCCAGAGTTGAGATTATCACGGTCAGTCCCAGCTCAAGGCCCCCTGGGGAACTCTACGACGTTGAGAACCGTTGTATGCCCATTGAGCTCCTCCCCGGATTTGACTGCCTCAATCAGGACGTCGGTGTCGTAGAGAGCCTCTTCCATTCTACATTCCTCGTTTCTTTGAGCGCTTCCTCGTACTTCTCAACCGGCGTTTCCCCAGGCTCCTTTCTAAGGGGGCGGAGAAGGATCATATTGGACAATTATGTGGATTTATTTAAGACTTTTACCTCTCCCTAAGTTCAAATTTGAGGAGCATGAATACTCCAATTACAGCCCAGAAAGCCAAGGAAATAAAGGCAAGCCCTATCTTTTCTCCACTCATGACTGTTGAAGCGCTCACTGTTGGGATAAGGAGCAGGGATTTCCTCAGTGGCTCTGGAACCACACTGAGAGGATAGTAAACTGGCGGAAAGACCGTCAGGAGTGTCGTTAGAATCGTTGAGAACCTCATAACCGTTAGGGGCTCCTTTATCCTCGCCCCAAGAAACGTTCCTAGAGAGACACTCCAGAGCCAGAGAGCTGTTACCGCAAAGAGAATGCGGAGAAGGTTCTCAACTCCCCCGCTCATTGTGAGGAAAAACCCCAGCACAATGACGTAAGGAAGGGCGGGCAGGCTCATGCCGATTGAAATCCCGAGGGTCTTCTCGATTCCTCTCCCCGGGAGGGAAGTGAAGATGTCGTAGAACTTCGAGCGGACCTTCATGCCCACGAGCTCTATCGAGAGGTCCGCTATTCCAACCCCGACGATGAAGCTCACCATCGCACCGGCTATCGCTGAGGAAAGAAACCTTCCGTCACTGACGACGTAGACTATGAAGATGAAGGAAAGGGGCTGTATCGCGAAGCTGAGCATCGAGCTTTTTCCCTTCATCAGGGCTCTGTGGTAATACTCCACTATCGCAAGAATCATTCCAGACCACCCATTAGGAAGATATCCTCTATCGTGAGTTCTTCCCGCCTGAACGGTACTCCAAGCTCCTCGAGTAAGTTTGTAGCCTCTCTTTCCTCGGCCTTTGAGCGGAGGTAAACGAAGGTGTCCTTCCCAGCCCTTCTTACCACGAAATCGCCTTCAAAGCGGTCGAAGACGACGAGCTTCGAGGTGAAGCCGGAGAGGTAGCGTTTTGCTATTTTCTCTGGCTCTCCAAAGGCGAGGGCCTTTCCGCCCTTGACCAGCAGGACCAAATCTGACACGCTCGATATCTCGTTGAGGTAGTGACTTGTCAGGACTATAGTTGAACTCTCTGCCCTCTCCCGAAGTATCTCCCACAGCCTCAGCCTGCTTTCAACGTCGAGGCCAACCGTAGGTTCGTCTAGGAAGTAGAGCCCGGCATCAGCCGATAGAACCATCGCGAGGAGGGTCTTTCTCACCATCCCTCCCGAGAGCGTCGAGACTATTCTGTCCGGATAATCAATCTCAAATTCCTCCATGGCCTTCTCTGCCCTGCTTTTGGCTTTTCCCCTCGGCAGACCGCGCATCCTGAGGTAGTAATAGACGTACTCGAAGGGCGTCAGCGTGTAGAAATGCGCTCTAGCCTCCTGTGGGAGGAGGGCTATTCTCTTCTTTATCCCGTCTCTGCATTTCGTTATTTCCTTTCCGAAGAGTCTGACGGTTCCTTCGTCATAGGTCAGTAGACAGCTCAGAATCCTGATGAGAGTGGTTTTCCCGGCACCGTTAGGCCCGATTATCCCTAGGATAACCCCCTCGGGGACAGAAAAGGAGACGGCGTCAAGGGCCCTTAGGCTTCCATAGTACTTTGTCAGATTCTCGACTTCGATGGCCTTCATACCTGGGAACTTTCAAGGGTAAAAAATAAAAGATTTCGGGCTACTTGAGCCACCTCTCCATCCAGCCAACAATCAGCTCGAGCCTTCTCACGCGGTGCTTAGGCTTCCCAGAGCGGGATAGGTCGTGGTTCTCGCCCGGGAAGAGCGCCAGCTCAACCGTCTTTCCGAGGTACTTGAGGGCCGTGAAGAACTGCAACGCCTCTGGAAGCCAGCACCGGTAGTCATCTGTAGAGTGGATTATTAACAAGGGGGTTTCAACGTTCGGTGCGTACTTCAGCGGACTCTTCTCCCAGTAGCCCTCAGCGTTGCTCCAGGGGTCGCCGCCAATCTGGTCCGGAGTGAAAAAGTAGCCTATATCCGTCGTTCCGAAGAAGCTTACCCAGTTTGAGATTGAACGCTGAGTAACTGCCGCCTTAAAGCGGTTCGTATGACCAACAATCCAGTTCGTCATGAAGCCGCCGTAGGAACCGCCGGTGACGCCTGTCCTCTCCTCATCTATGAAATCAAACCTCTTTAGAGCCTCATCAACGACCTCCATCAAATCCTGGTAATCCTTCTCACCGTAGTGCCCCCTTATGTCGGCGAACTCTTCTCCATAGCCGTCGCTTCCTCTGGGGTTGGAGAAGATAACCACAAAGCCCTTGGCCGTCAAGACGTGGAACTCGTGCATGAAGGAGTAGCCGTAAGCGGTTTTAGGCCCGCCGTGTATCTCAAGAACTGCCGGATACTTCTTGCCCGGCTCAAAGCCAACGGGCTTCATTACCCACGCGTCTATCTCAACCCCATCGCTGGCCTTAACTTCAAAGTGCTCGGGCTTCGAGAGGCTGTATTCCTTAATCCAGTCGTTGAAGTTGGTAACGCGCTTCTCCTTCCCGTTCCTCAGGATGTAAAGCTCTGTCGGAGTTACTTCGTCCTGGGCAGTGAAGGCTATGTAATCCCCTATTGCAAAGCTCTCAACGCTTCTGTTTCCACCAACAACGCGCTCAATCTTCCCGCTGAGGTTCACCCTGAAGAGGTTCGCCCTCGGACCGTCGGTGGCAACGTAGTAAACCCAGCCATCCTTAAAAACCAGCTCTGCCCTCTGGGCACCGCGAACGTCGCTGTTAAGCGAGTTGTAGGCTGACCTGTCAAGGTCTTTTGTAAGCTTTCTGAGTTCCCCACTCTCGGGGTCGTAGTGGTAGATGTGGGTGTTGGTCGGGATTCCACGCTCGCGGGTGTTGGCCTTTAAAATGAAGGTTCCATCGTCGAGGGGTATGAAATCCGAGATGCTCCACTTCCCTGGTGTTAGGCGTCTAGCTTTCTTCCCTTCGAGGATGTAGAGGTCGCTCACCATCGGCTTCCTCTCGCGGTCTTCCTGAGCGATGAAGTAGAGCTTTCCTCTGTGGAAGCGGATTTGAGAGACGTCGAGGTTCTTCGGCGTTAGGCGTTTCTTCTTCCCCGTTTTAACGTCCACAAGATAAACCACGCTCCTCTTCCCATAGACCCAGCCGATTCCGTTGAACCAGAATGGAATCTCCTTAATCAGGTGGACATCGTCTTTGGGCTTCTTTTCGATGTCTATCGGAGTAACGACCGCTATGCCCTTTCCATCCTCCGTAAAGCGGAGGTTCTTAATCCCGTACTTGAACTTCGCTAAAAGCCTTGCCTCCCCCCCATCGGTCGGGATGACGTACATCTCTGCCTCTTCGCCTTTATCGCGTTTGGAGGTAAAAGCTACGAGCTTCCCGTCCGGCGAGAACCTTGGATTCCCGTCCTTCTTGCCGGAGGTGAAGGGTTTAACTCTCCTTCCGTCGTAGAGGTAGAGCCTTGAGAAGTAGTCGTCCTTCTCAACGCTTATCTCCGTCACCTGAAAGACGAGCTTTCTCCTGAACGCGTCGATGTTTCCGACGAGCCTGAACTTTCCGAGGTCTTTCTCGGTCAGACCTTTCGCCATTTAGAATCACCGAACTAATTCGGCTCTTTTCATATAAAAACTTGGCGTTTCGATGAATATAGAAAAAAAGGTTAAATATACTTTTGTCTATAGTTATCATTGAAAATTAAAGAAGGTGAATTTATGAGAAGAAAATATGTAGTAGCTTACCTATCTATCTTTGTTGTCGGATTTCTATTATTTGCACCGGCAATTGAGGGTGTCCCTCCAGCATATTCTGGGCAACTGTACTCACTATACGGAGACTGGCTCCAGGGAAAGCCAGTTGGGCTTGCAGTGTTCAACGTTGAGCCAATGATTAACGGAAAGGAG
This sequence comes from Thermococcus sp., assembly GCF_015523185.1. Taxonomy (NCBI): domain Archaea; kingdom Methanobacteriati; phylum Methanobacteriota; class Thermococci; order Thermococcales; family Thermococcaceae; genus Thermococcus; species Thermococcus sp. Next base: position 37,079 of record NZ_WAKV01000055.1, on the reverse strand, counting down.
TTTACGGGGGATTTGATTCTGACAATTATTAATTATTCCTCAGATTCTCCAAAGATTGTTCTTGTAAAACACATAAATGGTTATTCTCAAACTGCATTCAAAATAGAAAGAATCCCAGTAGGTTTAAGAAAATTTAGTACTCTTCAAAACGGTAAGCTAGTTCAGAGAACTAGAACTGCTTTTAGGGATAGAGAGTACTATGTAGGGGTCTTTGGATATGTAAATGGGAAATTCTACAGCGGTGGAAAGTTTGTTGTTTTTGAACCCAAAAAACCAATAACACAACTGAACATTCAGTTAAAGCTCGTCGAAAAAAACGTCTCCAAATCGGCTGTATTCAAAGGAAAAACTCTTGTTAGAGACCTGGAAAGTCAAGGAATCAATCTTAAATACTCAGAAGGCATTGCTTACTCCTCAACCCCTGTAAAAACTCAAACACAAACCGTTTACCTCCCAGCAGGAGTCATACATAGTGCCCCTTGGACCAAGGTTTCTTGGTGGATATCAGGGGGTTACATAGTTAACGGTTATGGAACAGATCAACAAACGGCTCTTTGGTATGATTCCTTTGATCAATACATAATTGGATATTTAACCCCACCGAATCCCCATGAATGGGGGAAGAGCGGCAAGGACAAAGCGGTCTCCTATGTAACCACTTGGGTTACACTTGATAACACAAACTCCGGGAAATATAAGAAAGAAACAGTGATGGCTCACGTTATGTATGAGCTTAATGCCTACGTCTATACATCCTGGATAACCGGACTTACGGTAACCCAGTATATCCTTAAGCCTGTGAGAATAAGTGGGCTCTCTAGTGGTCAAGTGTCCGTTGAAACTCCCCCTGCCGTTCCAAGTTACAGTGATACAATCAATCAGAACGGAGTAGCATTTGGATTTGAGCCAAGAAACTCTGGCTCCGGCTGGATGGTCAAAGAAGTTACGTTCAGTTTTGGGCTCAACTATGGTGGAGCAGATGCAGATGTTTCAGTAACTCTCTACAGACAAGCTGGTGGTTCGTCCTATGGGACACCTTTTGTAGTTGCTTACAATGCCGTTGGGGCAAAATACTGGTATAAAAACAATGACCCAAGGAATTATGAGCTCTTTATTCATTGGTAATCCCCAACTTTTTAAAACCTTTTTCCCCCTTTACCAGGGGATGAGAAATGACCGTCAAGGTCCGCTTCGATAAGGAAGTGAGAGACTACGCTAAAGGCGAGAAGGTTAAGGACTCGATTCTCAAGCTCACCGAGACGGCATTAGCTCAGGCACTCGAAAACTTCCATAGGAGAATGATTGTAATCGAAGGGGACACGCTAAGGAAGGCGGAACTGGCCGGAATTCTTGCAGGGGCCTCTGCTAGAGTTCTGAGCGATGTTATCGATGAGCTGATTAGGAAGCGCCTCAGGGATGAGAGCGAGGATAAAATCGAAGTTCTTTACGCCACAGACGCCCTCGGGGAGGAAACCTTTGGAAGAAAAAGATACGAAGCTTTTAGGAAGCACTTTGACGTTCTAGCTGGTTCAAACGTCGATGTAAAGGCAGTAACCTTCAAGCACACCCGCGACATACTCGGAAGGACATACGACCTTCTCGTCCTTGATATGAGCTACGATTACTCCCCCAACGATTTGGGAAGGATAATCGAGACGGTTCGCGGTGGCGGGCTGATATTCATCCTTGCCAACCCCTTCGAAAAGTGGAAGGACATGTGGACGGGCTTCCACAAGAGCCTAGTTACTCCTCCCTACACGATAGACGATGTGAAGAAGCGCTTCAACAGAAGGCTCATCAGAAAGTTCACGGAGCACGATGGGATTTATATCATAACCGAGAACGGGAAAGCGAGAAAGAAACCAAAGCGCTCGAAGAGTCAGGCAAGGATTAAAGGAAGAAAGGGCGTTCCAATTCCCGAGGAGACGCTCTTCCCGAAGGAGCTCTACGAGATGGCCCTAACCAAGGGGCAGGTTGAAGTGATTAAAGCCTTTGAAGAGCTCGTTGACGGCGGAATGCTCGTTTTAACCGCCGATAGAGGGAGGGGTAAGAGCGTTTCAGTTGGTATAGCGTCTATCGGCCTTGCACTCGCACTCAAGAAAAGGACGAGGATAGTTGTTACTGCTCCAGAGCTTGAGAACGTCCAAGCGTTGTTCCGCTTCGCTAAGAGGGCCCTTGAAAGGCTCGGCTTCAAGCCCTACGTGGTGGAAGAGAAGGGCCTCATAAAGGAACTCTACGCGAGGAAGATAGGCCTACGCTATTATCCGCCAGCTGAAGGGCATAAAAAGAGCGCCGACCTCTACATTCTGGATGAAGCTGCCGGAATCCACGTGCCGGTACTCCACAAGTACCTCAACAAGGAGCGAGTGGTTTACTCGTCAACCATACACGGCTATGAGGGAGCGGGTAGGGGTTTCTCGGTCAAGTTCCTCAAGAAAGCAAGGGAGAAGCGCTCTTTTAAGGAGCTCCACATGGACGAACCGATTCGCTACGCTGAAAACGACCCCATTGAGAGGTGGCTCTTCGACGTTCTGCTCCTCGATGCGGAGCCGGTCGAGCTGACGGAGGAAGATTACGAGCTCATAAAGAGGAAGGAAGTCTACCTTGAGGAGCCTGATTTGGATAACTGGTTCGAAAACGACAGAGAGGATTTGAGAAACTTCGTTGGAATCTACATTCTCGCTCATTACCGCAACAGGCCGAGCGATGTGGCTCTTTTGGCAGACGCTCCGCACCACGAAGCGAGGGTTCTGAGGCTCAAGAATGGCAAGATAGTGACGGCGATACAGATAGCCAAAGAGGGTAGCATTCCGAAAAAGGTAATAGACAAGATGGCCAAGGGTTACAAGCCACGCGGGAACATAATCCCCGACATGATGGTCAAGCACCATTATCTGAAGGAGTTCGCCAGGCTGAAAGGCTACAGGATAGTCAGGATAGCGACTCATCCAGATGCCATGGACATGGGACTCGGAAGCAAGGCTCTTGAGCTCCTTGAAAAAGAAGCCAGAGAGAAAGGTCTCGACTGGATTGGTTCCGGCTTTGGAGCGAGTGAAGAGCTCGTCCGCTTCTGGGTCAGGAACGGCTTTGCCGTGGTTCACCTCAGTCCGGCCAGAAACCCTGTCAGTGGAGAGTTTACCGCTATAGTCCTCAAGCCGATAAGCGAGAAGGCTAAAAAATTAATCAAGAAAGCCAATGACGAGTTCAGGATTAGGCTTACAGAGTGGCTTGGAGATACTCACCGTGAGCTCGAGCCTGAGATAGCGCGCTGGCTCTTCGAGACGCCCTTCGGCGAGGCCGTTGATTACCCGGTTTACCTCACCGAAATTCAGAAGAAGCGCCTTGACGCCTTCACAGGCAAGGTTTTGACCTACGACACGGTGGTAGATGCCGTAAAGCCAATAGTGAAGCTATACTTCCTCGACGGCTGGATGAAGCCTTATCTGGATGAGAGGCAGATAAAGCTCTTAATCTACCGTGTTCTACAGGCCCACAGCTGGGAAGAAACCGCGAAGCTCATAGACAGGACCGAGACCTTCACAATGATTGAGGTGCGCGACATCATAAGGGGCCTCTGGTACTACTACAAGAGGCTCCTCTGACGAACATTTTTATATGATTAGCATCTAAATGGTCATGTTCATCTCAGCGGTTTCAACGGTGACAGCTATGCCAGGGGGAAGCTGGGAGAAGATAATCTCGATGACGAAGGACGGAATTCGAAGTATCGGAATTATCAAACGGAATTCTCGGCGCGGGAAGAGAATTGCACTTCTCATAGATGGTCCGAACATTCTTCGCAAAGAGTTTGGGATAAAGCTTGAGGACATCGTCGAGGTGCTTGAGAATCTTGGAGACATTCGGGTCGCTAAGGTCGTTCTGAACCAATACGCGCCACAGGGTCTTATTGAGGCCGTTTCAAATCAGGGGTTTGAGGCCATTGTCGTTTCCGGTGAGACAGGAGTCAAGCTCGCCGTAGAGGCCATGCGCGAAATTTACAATCCAAACATAGACGTTATAGCCATAGCGACCAGGAACGCAGAGTTCCTTCCGGTCATCCTCAAGGCAAAGGAAAAGGGGAAAGAAACGATAGTCATAGGAATCGAGCCAGGCTTCTCCGTTGCACTGAAGCACGCCGCGGATTATGCTATAATACTGCAGTCAAAGAACGAGAGGGGGAACGAGGGATGAAGGAGACGCTAATCAAGGTTCTGAAGCGTGAGAAAGAAGAACATGAGGAGACCCATGGGAAGAGTATCGGGCTCATAATTGACGGCCCAAACATCCTCCGAAAGGAGCTCGGCATAAAACTTGAGGACATCATTGAGGCACTCGAACGAATCGGCCGAATAAGGGTGGCGAAGGTCGTGCTCAACCAGTACGCACCGCAGGGGCTTATAGAGGCAGTCGTTAACCAAGGACTTGAACCTGTAATTGTTGCTGGCGATACCGATGTGAGAATAGCCATTGAGGCGATGGAGCTGATTTACAACTCTGAAGTTGATGTCATAGCGTTGGCCACGCGCGACGCCGATTTCCTGCCTATAATCCAAGAAGCTAAGAGGAGGGGGAAGGAAACGATAGTCATAGGAACAGAACCTGGCTTTTCTGTAGCGTTGCAGAACGCAGCGGACTACGTCATCAAAATGGTAGGCAAGAAGGAGTAATGGACAACTATGTGAAGCAAACCTTTTTTAATCCCGTGATTATTAGGTTATGGAACTCAACAACCGGTTAATTGGAGGTGATTCAATGAAGAGAATAATGGCACTGCTCCTGATGGCCGTTCTCCTTGTGTCCCTCACGGGGGCGAGGCCAGTCAAGGCCGAGGAGACGCTGACAGTTTACTCCTACGACAGCATTGAACCCTGGATGAAGGAGATAATTCCAATATTTGAGAAGGAGTATGGGGTCAAGGTTCAGCTTGTGACCTTTGGAGATGCCGGAGAAGTCCTGAGCAAGCTTATAATCGAAAAGAACAACCCTCAGGCTGACGTCGTGGTTGGAATAGATAACAGCTACCTCCAGAAGGCCCTGCAGGCCGGCATTCTAATCCCATACAAGCCCGAAAACGCGAGGTACATACCGGAGTGGATTATCAAGGACTTTGACCCGACCTTCCACCTGACCCCCTACGATTATGGAGCCATAGCGATAGTCTACAAGAAGGATGTCATTAAGAACCCGCCGAAGACCTTTGAAGACCTGACCAAGCCGGAATGGAAGGGCAAGCTAATAGTTGAGAACCCACTCACAAGCTCAACGGGAATGGCGTTCCTCCTCTGGACGATAGGAGTTTACGGCGACAGGTGGCCGTACTACTGGGAGAAGCTCAAGCAGAACGACGTAATAATTGTCAAAGGCTGGAGCGCCGGCTGGGAGATGTGGGACAAGAACCAGGCCCCTCTCTTTGTCAGCTACGCCACAGACCCCGCCTATGCTGCCTGTGAGGAGAACAGCACAAACATCGGTGCGATTTTCCTCAACAACACAGCTTACGTCCAGATTGAGGGTGCCGGAATCGTCAAGGGAACTAAGCACCTTAAGCTCGCCCAGGAGTTCATAAACTTCCTGATAAGTAAGGAAGCCCAGGAGAAGCTTCCAACTACCCAGTGGATGTATCCTGTCAATAAGGAAGTAAAGCCCCCGACATGCTTCAACTATGCACTCAACGTTAGCTCAGCGAAAGTCATCTCGATACCGGCCGAGGAGCTCGCTAAGAACACAGACAAGTGGCTCAAAGAATGGAGGGAACTGATGGTCGAGGGCAAAAAGCCCGAGGAAATATCGCCAACCCAAACGAGTTCATCGGACAGGACGACAACGACAGAGGGTAAGAAGGGTTCAAGTATCTGCGGTCCCGGTTTGATTGTCGGACTTACGGTGGCGCCTCTCCTACTGAGGAGGAGGCTCTGATTTTTCAAATCTTTTTTACTCAGCCTCTGTTTTACCGGAATTACCCACTCACAGGTTTCTCCAAAATGGAGAAAACTTTAAATAGGCAATAACGCCAAATACTAGCGTTTGAGAGAACCGGGGTAGTGATGGCGTATGAAGTACCTCGTCGTTGTTTCGTACGATGATGACGCCGAGCGAAAGCGCGTTGACTACCTTCTCTCCAAGTGGGCCGAGAGGGCAGGCGTTGAAAAGCCAAGGGGTATGACGTTCATCATAGAGACCGACCGCGATAGGGAGTTCTTTGAGGAGCTGTTTTCAAAAATAGAGGGCAATCCCGCCGAGAAAGTCAGGGTCTTTCGCGTTGCTGAGGAGTGGCCTGAACTCAGGGAAAGGAGTGTTACGAGGGAGTACCGGATACCAGAGGAGGAGGGCTTCGTCAGGAGGTTTCTCACCTACCTGTGCTCCAAGCTCGGAGGGACGTTCAGGCTCGATGAGACCTGCGAGGTTTACACGAGGAAGGGGAGGGGAACGATAAAGTTCGACCTCACTGGAGTTGGAGCGAGTACCCTCGTCAGGGTCACGGTCTCGGGCTACGGTGAGGTCGTTGATTATCTCATTTCTCGAATTGACGAGGAGCTAAAACCCCTGGCGGGTGATTCCCATGGGGCTCCTTGAGGAGGGAAACGCGAACTGCGTTAAAGAACTTCTCCGCCCAGCGGAACGGGTTTTGAGGCTAGGAACCGACGTCTGGCGGGAAAGCTACGGAACCAGGGCTGAGCTATGGGGCAGAATCGTGGAGGCTTACAACCGCTACCAGGAGGGTGAATGCGGGGATTTCCTTAGGGACCTGGACAGGCGCTTCAGGGCAAAGTTCGAGGGGGCGCTGGCCCTTTTGGCGTGGTCGTTTAGCAGAAACGGAGAGGATTTTGAACCCGCTAAGAGAAGGTTCACCCCCGAGGAGCTGGGGGCCATTGAGAGGCTCTTCCGCTACAACGTCTTTGAAATCTACTCAAGGGAGGACGTCATGAAGCTGATAATGCACAGGGACAACGAAGTTCTTTCTCTCCTTCGGGAGTATTACTCCTTTGACAAGTGGCTCCAGGAGTTCCTCAGAAATCCAAGGCACGGACTGGCCCTCAGGGACTTCCTGAAGTCAACCTGGGACTCGTACAGGGAGAAGATAAACCTCGCGATTGCGGAGGCAACCGCGCGCTTCGACTGGTTCAGGGACTTCCTTGAGGAAGCCAAAAAGGAGACGGAGGCAGTCGAGAGGGTTTACAGGAAAAAGCTTGAGGAGAAGGAGCTGGAAGTCCAGAGGCTGAGAAGGGCCATAGAACTCATCCGCGAGCGCTGGAAGGAGGAGGTTGAGAGGATTAGGGCTGAGGTTGAATCGGCCAAGGAGGAAGAAATCGAGGCGCTAAAACGGAAGAACGAGGAGCTCAGAAGACAATTCGAGGAGGAGAAGGCCAGACTCATCGAGGAGATATCGCGGATGAAGGATGAAGAGCTAAGGGAAAAACTGGAGGAAGAACTCAGGAAGGCAGAGGAGAGGATGAAGGCCGAAGTCGTTGCCATCGCCGAGAGGCTTAGACAGAGGGAACTTGAGCTGAGGAAAAAGGAGATGGAACTCAAAAAACGAGAACTGGAGCTCTCGAAAGCTGAAGAGGAAGCCAGAACGCAGATTGAGGAAGTCCTTAGACTTGCTGGAAAGGTGGAGAAAGGCTCGCGCTTCGTCAGAAGCGATGAGGCCAGGATGATGGAGATGAACTTCGCAGGCAGGATTAGGGGCAAGCTTAGAAACGAGGTAAGGTTGCTCGGAAAGACCTTCAAGGTCGAGGCCATAGAGGAGAAGGAAACCTTTGACCGCTCCAGATACAGGGAAAAACTCGACGAGATTGCCCTCAAAAACGTTCCAACCAACGTTCTCATCGAAGCTAGCTTGAAGGAGAAGAAGCTCCTTGGTAAGAAGGAGAACCTCATCGTCAGGGCCCTTTACCTCTCAAGACCTGAGCGCTACGCCGAATACGGCTTTGACACGGATCCTGTAGAGCTCGCCGAGCTGAACGCCATCCTCGACGACGTAAGAAAAGGAGAAAAGAGAACTGTTTTACTCATAGCTTCACCAACCGGCTTTGAGAGGAGGATTTACAACTACGTCTCCTCCGATGAGTTCCACAGGAACTTCGTTGACGCAAACGTTTCCCTGCTACTCCTTGACCTCGGCTCGGGCGAGATGATTCACAATCCCAACGATCCCTACGCAAGGGCCTTTGCCCCGCTCCTCAGGCTTGAGTTCGACGAGGAACTGCTTGAAAAGGCCCGGAGCTTCCTGCGCAACCGGCTAACTTACAAGCACTACGTCCGCTTTGAGGAGGCGCTGAACGAGCTGAACCTGCCCGTTGAAATCGTAAGGAAGGCCTTCCTCTCCCTCCAAGGGGAGGGCTACGTTGCCAAGTACGTGGAGGGTGTTGGATACGTCCTCGTTTCAAAGGAGTTTGGAGGTGAATGAGATGGGAATACGAGACGTTTTTGGTAGGAAAAGCACCGTTGAGAAGCTCTCCCTCAGGGAACTCCAGGAGGAGGAGATTAGGCTTAGGAACCGGCTCGAGAGGCTGAAGAAGGACATAAACGCCATAGAAAAGAGGAAGAAGGAGATCTTCCAGCAGGGCACAGGGGCCGACAAACTCAAGAAAAAGATGCTCGCCCAGGAAATTAAGAGCCTGGATATGGAGGAGAAGCTCAAGCTCAAGGAGTTCACGACGGCCCAGAAGCAGTACACCCTGATAAAGAACCTAATCGTCGTCAAGAAGTACGAGAAGGAGCTCCGCAAGGTTGGAGTCTGGGACAAGCTCAAGAAGGTGGAACCTGGAGAGCTTGAGAAGGCCCTCATAAGGATAAACCTCGACGGCAAGGAGTTCAACGAGATGGTGGAGAGCCTTAACAGGGTCTTCGAGATGGAGATAGCCGAGTTCGAGGAGGGCGAAGACGAGACGGAGAAGGAGCTCTTCGAGGCCTGGACCCAGGTTGAGAGCGGTGAGGCGGAACCAGAGGAAGTTGTGGAGAAGGTCCTGAAGGCCGAGACGGAGGAGGAGTGACATGGGGCTCCTCTCAAAGTTTTTTGGACCGAAGAATCCGCTGGACGTTCCCCTCAAGGACCTACTTGAGAACCAGATGAAGCTTGAGGCCCAGATTGAGAAGGTTGAGCGCGAGCTCAGGGCCATAGAAGCGGAGATAGCCGAGCTCTTTGAGAGGGCAAAGAAGGTCAGGAGCAGGAGCGAGGAACTCACGATAGCCACGAAGATAAAGACCCTCAACAAACGCAAGAAGAACCTCCAGGCGACCCACGCCCAGCTGAACAAGCAGTTGATGCTCGTCAGCAACCTGCTCATCATCAAGGAGAACGAGGAGCTCCTGAAGGGAACGCCAACCTGGGAGATGCTCAAGAAAATGTCGCCAAGGGAGCTGGAGGAGAAGTTAATCGAGATGGAGCTAGATGCGAGAAACTTCAACGAGAGCCTTGAGAAGATGCTCGGCATGACCGACAGGACGATCGGAGTCGAGGACTTTGAGGCCGACGAGGAGCTTGAGGAGATACTGAGCACAATAAGAGCTGTCAAGGAGGGCGAACTTGAGCCGAAGGAGGCCACGAAGAAGGTAATCGAGGAGGAGACGGAGTGAGATGCCGAGGAAGAGCCTCGAAGAGGACTTCGTCAGGCGACTCGTCATCTCGATTTTCCTGATTGCCCTCCTGAAGGGCTTTGGGTTACTCATATCGTTTTTCGTCTTCCTACCGTGGGTGGAGAGGTTCCTGAGGGAAACCGGCTCACGGGGGCCATATCCCAGGCCCAGACAGGTTCCGAGGCCGATGCCGAGGGAACCGAGTAGCAAGAGTAGAAATCGTGGGATTCCTCTCGCTGACGGGTTGATTTTTGAGGCGCCGAAAAAGTTAATCCGGGGAACTGAGGCACTGATAAAGGTCGGCTTCAGGAACAGGACAGGAAAAAGCCTTCGCGTTTCGATAGACCTGTCCGAGTTAGCTCTTCATGGGAAGCTGGAGAGAAAGGTCATCGGCTTTTACCTTCTCCCCGGGGAGGAGAGGAGCGAGTACGTGCGTTTCGTGCCTTCTAAAGCTGGGAGGCATTCGATTGCAGTTCGCGTTAGCTCAGGGCCGTTTGTGGAGGTGAAAACCTTCGAAATCGAGATTACCGGGGAGAGCGGGGTTAGCGGACTGGATGCGCTCCTGTCGAGGTATGAAAGGGTCGAGCTCATAGGCGAAGGGGGCTTTGGCAGGGTCTACCGTGCCCTAAAGGATGGCAGATGGATCGCTCTCAAGGTTCCCCACGTTGTAAACAAGAGAACCGGAAAGCTCTTCCTCCGCGAGGTTTCGGTATGGCGCGAACTCAAACATGGCAACGTAGTGAAACTCCACGACGCCAATCTGGCTCCATACCCCTACATAGAGATGGAACTCTGCGACCGCTCCCTTGAGGACGTTAAGAAACCCCTTTCCCCTGGAAGAGTTGCTGAGATAGCCTTTGAAATAGCGGAGGGATTAAAATACGCCCACTCCAAGGGGATAATCCACCGCGATTTGAAGCCCAGTAACGTCCTTCTCAAGGGCTCCAAGCCGAAGATAAGCGACTGGGGGCTGGCGAAGGTTCTCTTCGAGAGTGGAACCACGACGGTAACGGCTATGACGCCCTACTACGCCGCGCCGGAGCAGATAAGCCCCTCACGCTTCGGGGAAGTTGACGAGAGAACCGACGTGTGGCAGTTGGGAGTTCTCATGTACGAGCTCTCGACCGGAAGGAGGCCCTTTGAGGGGAGTGATTTTGTCGAGGTTGCCGGAAGGATAGTCATGGAGGAACCGGTGAAACCGAGCGAGCTGAACCCCAAGGCAAAGCCCCTTGACGGAATAATCCTCCGCTGTCTGAGGAAGGATAAGGAGGAGCGCTACGAAAGTATGGAAGAACTGCAGAGGGACCTGGCCGAAATACTCGGTGTCAAATACAGGGAGGGGCTCAAAAGGAGCGTCGAGCTGTCGCGCTCGGCCTACTACGCGGGCCAGCTGTTTCTCCTCCATCTCAGGATTGGAGACACAAAGGAGGCGTTAAAATACGCGAGGGACTTCCTACGGTACGCGAAGGGGAAGGAGAGGAAAGAACTTGAAGGACTCATCGAACAGATTGAACTGAGGATTGAAGAGGGGCTCCCCGTTCCGGAGGAGCTCGTTGAGAAGGGTGAGGTTATCGTTCACTCGGTTGGTGGTTTCTGAGGGGTGAAAACCTTGGACAGGCTTGTGGCGAAGATAAACTGGTCCTTCAACCGATGGAAGGGCTTCGATTGGGAATCCTTTGAGAGGAGGTACGACTCCGGGTTTGAGTTCGTCAGGAGAACCGGCTATGCTCATGAGTGGTGGAACTTCTACGAGGACTTTTCCCCCAACAAGTACTATGGCTTCACAATTAGGACCCCTCAGAAGTTCCACCGTGGAATCGTGCTCTTCATAAGTATGAACCCCCTTAACAGGAGATGGTACTTCGTTGGATTTTACTGCGATGCCGTTAGACCCCCAACGGACGCCTCCCCAGGGGTTCCAATCAGGAACCTTCTCCCGAATGAGGTCATAATGGAACTCGAGGAGCTACTGAGGAACCCGAACTGGAAGGACAGGCATCTGGCCTACGTCTCGCGGGTTCTCTCCGGTGAGGAGGAATACCTGGGCACGCTCGTCGCCCCCAAGGAGTGCTCGGCATCGTTTTTGCCCGAGGCTTATCTGGAGGTTTTCCCGGAGGATTTGGGCGTCTCTCGTATCGGCGGACAGTGGAAGATAACCTACAGGATAACCCCAGCCCAGGTCAAAAGGCTCCTGGAGGAGGTGAAAAGACGGCATGAGGTTATCACCAGCGAAGAGGCACAGTTAATCGTGGAGAGGATAAATCGAGCCCTGGAGAGGCTCAGGGAAGACTCTGTTACCGGAGGGCGGGAAAGAGGGACGAAGTGGGTTCTTACGTTTCCAGGTAACGCGCGCAGAACCGGGAGGACGGGTACGAGGAACGCTCCAGGTTTCCCGTTGGAGCTTCTTCAGCGCTACGAGCCCCTGGAATTCCTTGGTGAGGGTGGGTTCGCCAGGGTTTACAAGGTGAGACGAAAGAAGGACGGTAAGGTAGTTGCGCTGAAAATCCCAAGGATAGACGAGAGGACGAGCAAGACTTTCCTCCGCGAGGTTTCGACATGGTTCCAGTTGAACCACCCGAACATTGTAAAGCTCTACGATGCCGACATTCTCCCGGTCCCGTACCTTGAGATGGAGTTTGTTGAAGGCGCCAACGTTGGCGGGAAGGTAGTTAGAACGCTTGAGAAATTGTCCAAGCCCGTTGATGAGCAAACCGCTCTGAGGATAGTAAGGGGAATCGCCGAAGGACTAAAACATGCCCACTCGAAAGGCATCTACCACCTTGACCTAAAGCCTGGAAACGTTCTCCTCAAGAGTGACCTAACGCCAAAGATAACCGACTGGGGACTCGCAAAAATCGGAACGATGAGCTCGGGAAGGAGCGTCATGGGCTACACACCGCTCTACGCCGCACCCGAGCACCTGATGCCCAGTAAATACGGCAACACCGATGCGGGAACCGACGTATGGCAACTCGGGGCGATTTTCTACGAGTTGCTGACCGGCAAAGTTCCCTTCGAGGGCTACACATACGAGGAGGTCTTCGGCAAGATAACCGACGAGAACTACCGCCACAAACCCCCTTCGGAGTTTAACCCCGCCCTTGCGAAGTACGACGGCATTTTTGAGAAGTTACTTGCAAAGAGGAAGGAGGAGCGCTATCAGTCGGTTGAGGAGTTCCTGAAGGACCTCAACGAGCTTGAGGAGAGTGAAAAACGCAGGGCGGAACTTGAATCCCGGGTGGAGGAGCTGAAGAAGACCCTGGCCAAAAGCGTGGAGGCGTTAAAGAGAAGCAAGACCGCGGAGGAAGTCAGGGAAAACAGCAGGCTCGTCGTGCAGACGCTCTCAAAGCTCGCCCTGGCCTACGCGGAGCTCAACAAAAAGGCGGAACTGCTGAACACGCTCAACGACCTGAAGTTCTACACGACGCAAAACAGGGAGGAACTGGGAAAGGCCATCGAGACCCTTGAGTTGATGATTAGGGAGAACCTGCCCGTGGGGGAGGACTTTGTTGAGAGGCTAAAGGTCCTCCTCCACAAGATAGAGCGCGAAAACGGGGTGTGAAGGATGAAGTTTTGGAAGTCCAAGGAGGAGAAAGAGATAGAGCGAAAAATCCGGGCCAGAAAGGCCAAGATGGCCCTTAAACAGTACATAAGCAACCTTGAGGCACTGAAGCGCAGGGTCTTCCTCCAGGGGAGGGAAGCGGCGAAGCTCAGGGATGATGCACTGTTAATGAGGAGTGCCGTCAAGTACCTAACCCTTGAGAACAGGATAAAGCAGGCAAAGCGTCTGCTCCTCCTGATGGAGGAGGCCGAGATCCAAAGGGAGCTCGTCAAGGTCTCCGCGGAGTTCCTCCAATTCAGCAGGGACATCGTCGAGAGCATCGCCGAGGGACCGGGGGCGGAGGACATCGCCAGAATGCAGGTCGAGTTCGAGAAGGCAATGACGAAGGTGGAAAGCCTCGACGAGGCCCTCAGTGCGATGCTCGACATGACGAGCGAGAGCATCCTGAGTGGAAACTTTGACGAGGATGTGATAAAGGAAACGGAGGCCTTCTTCGACATAGAACCATCGGAGAAGAAAATCAGGGAGATTGAAAAGATGATGAAGGGTTAGTCCACACAATCTTTCCATTTATCACAACCTTTTCGACATCGCTTCCCCTCGCGGAGTAAACGAGGAGCGAATAAACGTTTTCCATCGGCATGAACCACGGTTTGTCGGCGTTTATGAGGACCAAATCCGCTAAGTAGCCTGGCTTTATCAGCCCTGCCCTCAGGCCGAGCGCCCTCGCCCCAAAGAGCGTCGCCATACCGAATATTTCCCGCGCCGGAACCGCGTGGGCTTTTCCAGCTGTCATGTTTGCTATTACTCCAGCCGTCCTCATCTCAAGGAACGGGTCAAGGATTCCCGTTGGGTTTGGCGAGTCGTTGCCGAGGGCAACGTTGAGTCCAAAATCCAGAAGAAGTCTCAGGTTAACAGTCTTCGCCTCAAGCTTGACATTGCTCGTCGGACAGTGGACGAGCGTCGAGCCTGCTTGAGTGAGAGCTTTGAAGTCTGAAACGCCAAGGTAAACGCCGTGAACCCCTACCAGCCTCTCGTTCAAGAGACCAGCTCTTTTCAGCAAACTAACTGGCGAAAAGCCATAGCGCTTCTTGACTTCTCTAACCTCCGCCCTGCTCTGGGCAAGGTGTATGTGAACCCTCGCGCCGGTTTCCTCCGAAAGACCAGCAAGTTCACGCATAAGCTCCTCCGAGACGGTGTTGGTCGCATGGGGGGCAAACACGGGTTTAACGAGTTCGCTTTTTCCATCCCAGCGTTTGAAGAACCTAAAGCCTTCCTCAGGGCTGGCGAGGGGGAAGTCCACCTCGTCCATAACCGTTTGCCCGATGAAGGCCCTTATCCCGAGTTTTTCAGCGACTCTGGCTATCTCATTGGCAAAGAAGTAGTGGTCGTTTATCGTCGTCGAACCGTTCGCGAGCGCTTCCCTAATGCCAACCTCCGCCCATTCTCTGACTTCTTTTTTGCTCCAAGTCTTTTCCATAGGCCATATGATTTTTTCAAGCCACTCCTCCGTGGGTAAATCCTCACCCAGACCCCTAAACCTTGCCATCGTCACGTGGGTGTGGGCGTTGACAAATCCGGGTGTTATAATGTAGTCTTCCCCGCCGTAAACCTCATCGATTCCCCAGTCTTTCAGCTCCTCCTCGGAAATAACCGCCTGGATAATGTTTCCATCGACTATAACAGCGCCGTCGCGGAGGGAGTTATAATCAACGAGCTTTCCAAGTAAAGCAAACATGCTCTCACCGTTGAACATACGGCAGTTGGTGACTTAAACCTTTTGACGTTATGGCAGACAAATGCCCAAAGAACTTAAATTTGGAGATAGGAAACTTCCTCCATGCCCCGGCTCATCAGAATTGATTCGGGAACAAGGGTTCTCTCGCTCTGGCTGAATAGCCTCTTCTGATTGGGTTAGCGTTATAAACTCGTGGGGAAAGCTTTTGGAGGTGATAATGGTGATTGATAAGGTTTACTGTGCCGATGTTAAACCCGAAATGGAAGGAAAGAGGGTTAAACTCGCAGGCTGGGTTTATAGGAAGAGGGAGGTCGGAAAGAAGGTCTTCATAGTGCTGAGGGACTCAAGCGGAATCGTCCAGGTCGTCTTTTCAAAGGACCTGAACGAAGAGGCCTACAGGGAAGCGAAGAAGCTCGGCATCGAATCGAGCGTAATCATTGAGGGAACGGTAAAAGCCGACCCCCGTGCTCCGACCGGAGCTGAAGTTCAGGCCGACAAGCTCGAGATAATCCAGAACGTTGACTTCTTCCCGATAACGAAAGACGCCAGTCCAGAATTCCTCCTTGACGTTAGGCACCTCCACCTCCGCTCGCCGAAGGTAGCGAGCATAATGAAGGTTAAAGCCACTCTCGTTCAAGCGGCCAGAGAGTGGCTCCTCCAGGACGGCTGGTACGAGGTCTTTCCTCCGATACTCGTTACTGGAGCGGTTGAAGGCGGTTCAACCCTGTTCAAGCTCAAGTACTTCGATAAGACCGCTTACCTCAGCCAGTCGGCACAGCTCTACCTTGAGGCGGCCATCTTCGGCCTCGAAAAGGTCTGGTCGCTTACGCCGAGCTTCAGGGCAGAGAAGAGCAGGACAAGGAGACACCTCACCGAGTTCTGGCACCTTGAGCTTGAGGCCGCCTGGATGGATCTCTGGGACATCATGAAGGTGGAGGAAGAACTCGTAAGCTACATGGTGCAGAGAACGCTCGAGCTCAGGAGGAGCGAGATTGAGACATTCAGGAAGGACTTAACGACCCTTAAAAACGCGATTCCACCCTTCCCGAGGATAAGCTACGACGAGGCTATAGAGATACTCCAGAGCAAGGGAGTAAACATAGAATGGGGCGAGGACATGGGGGCGGATGAAGAGAGAGTTTTGACAGAAGAGTTCGAGGCCCCGTTCTTCGTCTACGGCTATCCAAAGGGCATCAAGGCCTTCTACATGAAGGAAGACCCCGAAGACCCGAGGAAGGTCCTCGCAGCGGACATGCTGGCTCCGGAAGGCTACGGCGAGATTATAGGTGGTTCCCAGCGTGAGGACGATTATAACAAGCTCGTGCAGAGAATCCTTGAGGAGGGCATGAAGCCCGAGGACTACGAGTGGTATCTGGATTTAAGGAAGTACGGTTCAGTCCCGCACAGCGGTTTCGGTCTTGGCTTGGAAAGGCTCGTCGCATGGGTTCTCAATCTCGACCACGTTCGCTGGGCGACCCTCTTCCCGAGGACACCGAGCAGGCTGTATCCATGAGCCCTTTGCTTTACAAATTCTCGGGAAAGTTTTCGATTTTTCTTCTTACTTTAAGGTTTGGAAGTACGAGAGGCTTTTGGAAAAAGCTTGACCAAAAGTTGGTAGCTCTTCTTTGAGAGAGCATGCTATAGGGTTTTTATCCTCCAACAGCTCATTTCCAAGAGGGAACGTTTTGAGTGGACCATTGGTAATGGTTTACTCCTCTTTTGACATCCTTCGGGCGTCGATTTTAGAGTTAACCGTGAAGCATTTTATAAAGTTCTCTCCAAAATAGCTGTTCATGAGGAAAAACCACTTAGAATTTGGCTTTTTAGAAAGGAGCTACGAACTTTGATCAAACTTCGCGCAGGCGAAGTTTGTAATGGTGGGCCCGCGGGGATTCGAACCCCGGACCTCCACCTTGTAAGGGTGGCGTCATGACCATCTAGACCACGGGCCCGCCCTAAATAGGAAAAATGATGGCGGTTATAAAATTTTCTACTTCTCAACCCCCCTCCTCACTTTCACGGCCAAACCGCTCTGGAAAACCTTCAGCTCCTCACCGTTTAAGAGCGTTTGGCCTGTCGCGAGAAGCTCATCCCGCTCGTTCACCACCAGAACCTCATCATAAGGCCTTATTCCCGGGTCGGCATCAACTACAAACTTCGCGAAGACGTTCCTCCCCTTTCTTGCGAAGGGCTCGGCATCGCCCTTCACAACGACACGCATCCTCGGGAACGGAAGAACTTCATGGAGCCTCTTGGCTCCTTCTATTCCAAGCGTCAAGAGACCGTCCTCGGCTCTAAAGGTAGCGAGGTGCTTGCCCTTGACCTTAATCTGCCTCGGCATGCCTGTCTTTCTTGAAAGCTCAACGAAGGCATCCCTGAAAGCCTCTCCAGCCCCTTCCCCGAACTGGTATTCTGCTATGGCCATTACGTATTTTTTGGCCTCCGTCTTTTTGGGTTTCTCTATGGTAAAGTCCTCCTCGCCCTCGCTCTGGGCAAAAGGATAGCTTAAGCTGAGGTGCCTCGGAATCTCGCCGAAAATCGGGTGCCTTACCGTTTCCGGGAATTTTCTCTTTACACGCTCGGCCCGTTCTCTGGCCCTAACGGCTGTGGGCCACCTCAGGGATTCCTCGCTCACCTTGAAGAAGGCGCTGGCTTTGGTTATCGGCTCGTTCTTCTCGAGGTAGTCCCTGTATTCGAGCAGACGCTTGTAAGCCGAGTATAGCTTTGGATGACTCCTCGCCCTCTCGTCAACCAGCTCCCACAGCGTTCCTTCCTTTATCGCCTGCTTCACCCTGTTGAGCTCCTCCTTAATAACCCAGAGGTTGTGGATTGCCAAAAGTCTTGTCCTCTCTTCCTTTGGCATCTCCCTGAGTTCCTGAGGGGTATAGCGGGAACAGACGGGACAGGAGCAGGGGAAGTACTCGAGCTCCTCAAGCTTTTTCGTCCCCTCCGGCGTTAAATAGCGGTCGTCCTTTGCGTAGAGAGCGTAGCTGGCAGAATCAAAGAGGTCAACACCCATGGCAACGGCTAAAGCGAAAATCATCGGATGGCCTGCACCGAAGAGGTGGACTGGCCTGTCAGGTCTAAGGCCGAGCTTCGATGCGATAACTACGTCAACAAGGTCTCTATACCGGTAGCTCTCCATCAGCGGAACTACCGCACCGATTGGATGAATCTCGAAGTTCATCTCGCTGAGCCTTTTAGCGGCGTAAGTCCTGAGGTCTGGGTAGGTTGAACCCTGAACGGCCGCATTCATCGCTATCTCCTTTATTTCCTCCGCTTCCCTGGCCCTCTCCAGCGTTATCCTTAAATCCTCCTCAGCTTTCTCTCTTGGAGCGTCAGGCGGAGTTGGTATGTCGAGAAAAGTGCCTATGTCGACGCCTATTGCCTGCTGGAACTGGACTATTTCGCGGTTCGTGACCTTAACATCCCCATATCGCATGAGCTGGAAACTGCCGGAATCAACCTCGATTATCCCATCGTAGTCGAGCAGTTTATGAATTCCCATATCAAGGGCCTTTTCCCTGAGCTCAGGTGTCTTGTAGACGATGTAGGAGTTCGTGATGATAATCCCAAAGCCCATCTCCTTGAGCTCCTTTGGCGTTACGATGAGCTGTTTTGGATTAACCACAGGCATTATTGCGGGGGTTTCTATGGTCTTCCCGTTAACGGTCAGCTTTCCAATTCTTCCAGCGGCGTCTCTGGCCTTAACCTCGAACCTGAACTCCATGCTCTCACCTCTAAGGGAGCTCTCCCTTCAACTTAAAAGCCTGCCGAGAAGAGCCTAATCAGGAGAAACGCCAGAAGGCCCGCAAAAAGGGGTGCCCTCACCCAGCTCTTCACGATGTCAACTAGGAGCTTTTTGTTTACCCTTTCTCCCTTGTAGGCGCTCAGCCCGCTTATCGCCCCCACTATCGCCTGTCCCGAGCTCACGGGTAGGCCAAAGAGGTTCGCGACGCTCACAGCTATGGATGCACCGAACTGGCTTGAGAAGGCCGAAGTCGGCCCGAGTGGGGCTATGTCTCTTCCTATGGTCATCATGACTTCGTAGCTGAAGGTGAGAGTTCCAAGTGCCATGATGAGAGCAAGGAAAGCGTTGGGGTTTGACATACCGCCTGCCTTGGCCAGGCCTATCACGTTTGAGACCTCGTTAGTTCCGAGGTTGAAGGCCGAGTATGCCGAGGCCAGGAAGACGAGCCACTTCTGGGTCAGCTCAAGGTTCTTGAGACACTTTATCCTCCTCAGTAGGGGTTTGTAGAGTTTGTATATCGCTATTGCTAAGAGGGAGGCAAAGACCGGCGAGAAGAACCAGGCGGAGATTATTTTAGCGATAGTCCACCAGTCAACGGGAAGGCCAAGGGCAAGGGATGAACCTATTAGGGCGCCTATTATGGACTGGGTCGTTGAGATTGGCCTGCCCCAGAGACTCGCTATTGTGACTGCGGAGGCCGCACTGAAGAGGGCCAGGGCAACTTCTCCCGGAAGGAGTCCGCTAGCTAACCTTGTTATCGTTCCTGAAACCGCCGAGTGTCCTATAACGGCACCAAGGGTGGTAAAGACGGCTATTATCAGGACAGCCCGCTTAAAACCCACTATCCCGGAGCCGACGGCGGTTCCTACAGCCTTTGCACTGTCGTTCGCTCCAACGGCCCATGCCATAAAAATGGCAGTCGCTACGACCTCCAGCATCTCCCTCCCTCTATAGTCTATATAGTCTATGTAGTACAGAGTTGGACATTTTAAAAGGGTTTCGCCTTTAAAAGCGTTGTGGCACACTAGAGTTTTTCCAATTTTTCCAAGAGGAACTTAACGTAGCTGTAGAGGTGGAGCGAGAGATAAAACAGAGCCCAGAACCAGACGAGTATGGGGAAAAGAAAGGCGTTTGAAAGTCTTCCACCCTCGGCGAAAGTTGGGATGAGCATGGTAACGGCCTCAAAAGCCCACCAGAGTAAAAAGAGTCCCCAAAAGCCCAGAAAAAGCAACAGTGGGGGAACGACTACGTCCAAAAACGCTACAAAATCACCGAGCAGAAGGAAGGCCCAGTCCTTGGTGAAGCCCCCGCCGAGGTTTTTTAAATCCCCCAGAAACCAGCGCTTCCTCTGCCGCCAGAGGATTCTTAGGGATTTTGGCATCTCAACCCAAGTTTTCGCCTTCGGAGCGTAAACGACCCTCCCATTTCCCTTGAGGGCTTTTGTCGTGGCGTAGTCCTCAACAATGTCCTCTACAAAGCCCCCTATTTTTCCTAGGGCCTCTCTCCTGAAGGCTGCTATTGGGCCCGGTGCGAGGCTCAAATCATCGAGCTCCTTCGCCCTGCGAAACATCGCTATCCTCAAATGCTCCGCGTCCTGTGCCATTTCGAGGAACGAATCCCCCCTCACCCTTACCTGACCGCCGACGGCCAAGACTTCATCGGAGTAAAACCTCCTTACGAGCTCCTTAACGGCTTCCGGTTCGAGGTAACTGTCAGCGTCCGTTGTAACTATCACATCGCCGGAAGCTTTTGAAAGGCCGAAGTTCAGGGCCTTCGCCTTTCCGCCGTGCTCCTTTCGGTAAACCCTCAGGCGAAGGTCCTCAATGGAAGAGGCTACCTGGAAGGTGTCATCACTGCTTCCGTCATCAACGACGATAACCTCAAAGTTCGGATAATTCTGCGCCAAGGCAGATTCTATAGCCCTTAAAACTCTCTTCCCTTCGTTGTAGGCGGGGATTATGATTGAAACCCTCGGCCTCCATTCCCTAATTCTGTAATTCCTGAAAAGGCTAATTATGTAATTGAAGAAGAAGTAGCCGTCCCATAGGATGATTACTGCCAAGGCCAGTATGAGCAGTTTCATGGAAGAAACTCCGAAAAAGGTGTTTTAATCCTTGGCGTTTAGAGTTAGGATAGGCTTCTTTCCGAGGCGGTATCTCACAACGTACCTCCCGTGCTCGAAGTCATCCTCTTCTGCCTCAAGGACCTCCACCGGCTCGAGCTCAAGGCCGAAGTCCATAGCCTCCCACCTGATGTCATCGAAGTAGTCGTAAAGCCCGCAGGTTGCGCAGAACGAGCCCTCGAACTCGATTATAACCTCATCCCCCTCCATCCTAAGGATTCTAGCGTTAGCCTCGCTACCGTGGAGCCTGTTGAACTCCTCGAGGACCTTCTCAAGCTTCTCCTTTACCACCATTCTCCCACCGAAATGGGTTCGTGAAAATGACTTAAAAAGTTTGCTTAACCAACCGAATAGTTTAAAAACCGAAGAGAAGAGGATGGCGCGATGGCGGAGGAAAGGATAAGGTGGGCCGAGAGGGAATACAGCGACGAGGAGATATTCTCAATCCTGAGCGAGCCCGTTAGGGAGTGGTTTAGGCGGAAGTTTGGAACCTTCACCCCACCACAGCGCTACGCCGTTTTGGAGATACACAGGGGGGAGAACGTGCTAATTTCTTCCCCAACGGGTTCCGGAAAAACGCTCTCCGCTTTCCTCTCGGCCATAAACGAGCTGATTCTCCTAGGCAAGGAGGGAAAGCTCGAGGATAAAATCTACGTCCTCTACGTTTCTCCGCTTAGGGCTCTCAACAACGACATAAAGCGCAACCTTGAGGGGCCTTTGGCTGAGATAAAGGAAGTTGCAAAGGAGCTCGGCTACGATTTGCCCGAGATTCGCGTTGGAATAAGGACGAGCGACACCTCAAGCTACGAGAAGAGTAAGATGATAAAAAAGCCTCCCCACATACTCATCACAACACCGGAAAGCCTCGCCATCGCTTTAAACGCCCCCAAGTTCCGCGGGAGGCTGAAAACAGTAAAATACCTCATAATAGACGAGGTGCACGCTTTAGCCGAGAACAAGCGTGGTTCACACCTTGCGTTAAGCGTTGAAAGACTCCAGGAGATGGCCGATAATGACTTCGTGAGGATAGGCCTGAGCGCGACGATACACCCCCTCGAGGAGATAGCCAAGTTCGTCTTCGGCTTTGACGACGAAGGAAACCCGAGGCCCGGCCTTATAGTTGATGTGAGCTTCGCCAAGAAAACGGAGATAAAGGTTGAAAGCGTCGTGGAGGACTTAATCTATACCCCGGCAAGCGTTCTGAGCGATGCCCTCTACAAACGCCTGGCCGAGCTGATAAAAGCCCACAGGACGACGCTCATCTTCACGAACACGAGGAGCGGTGCCGAGAGGGTTGCCTTCAACCTGAAGAAGCTCTACCCAGAGTTCGAGGGATTAATTGAGGCCCATCACTCTTCACTGTCTAGAGAAGTTCGCCTTGACGTCGAGGAGAAGCTGAAGAGAGGCGAGCTTAAGGCAGTTGTTTGTGTATCGGGGAACTCAAAGATTCTAACCGACAACGGCCCTCTTCCGATTAAAGAGCTGGATTCCTCACACATTACGGGAATGGATTCTCTCAAAACGAAATTCGTGAAATTTAAGGAGCCACATAGGATATCTTATGAGCGTGAAGGCATAAGAATTAAAACTAGGCTTGGCTTTGATGTCTTGGCTACGAAAGAGCACAAGTTCCTAACGGTGAGAGATGGAGAACTCACCTGGATTGAGGCGTGGAAGCTTAGAGAGGGGGATTACGTAGCCGTAGTCAGAAGGCTTCCGAGCCCTGAGAGGGAAGTTCCAATTTTTGAAGTTCTCCCGGATTCAGCCTACCTGCACCTTAAGGAGGGCTTTCTCCAGGAGCTTAAGCTCTCTATACGGGCAAAGTTTGGCTCGATTAGGGCATATGCACGCCACAGAGGGTGGAGTGCCTCTTATCTCAACAAGCAACTCAACGGCGTTTATCCATTTAGGTGGGGTAAGTTAAAGACTCTTCTGGAGGATACTGAGCTTGAAATAAGCCAGGAAAACGTTGAAAGGATAACCTCCGACAAAGGTCGTTACACTCTGCCGCTTAAATTCACTCCCGGAATGGCCAGACTGCTGGGCTTCTGGATGGCCGATGGCTCGTGGAAAAGCGGGACTCTGACCCTGTTCTCGACTGACAGGGGAATGCTCGAAAGGTATTTGGAGCTGTGTAAGAAAGAATTTGGCGTTGAGGGAATTATAAGGAAGCAGAACGAGAGCACGTGGGCGCTTGAGATTCCCTTCGTCCTGATTCCAAGGATTTTCAAGGCCCTAACGGGAAACACAGGGAGAAAGTCGAAGAGGGGAGTTTTTCCCTCAATAGTTTATGTCCTTCCCGAGGAGCATAAGAGGGAGTTCTTGGCAGGCTACTTCGACGGAGACGGCTACCTTGAGATCAAGGATGGGCGAATCTATTCAGCGGGCTTTTCGACGTTCAACAGGGACTTCGCAGAGGGGATTAGGGACGTGCTCCTTCAGCTCGGGATAGTATCTTCCATCAGAGCCAGGGATTACGATGAGGTTCAGCGTTTCGGGGGCAGAGAAATTGCGAAGAAAGGAATCTCTTATACGGTGGCCGTCATAGGAGGAGAGTATCTCGGACGGTTCTTCGAGAAGATACGACCCTGGAGGAGCGATTTCTCCAACTGGGAGGAACTCTACTCTGAAGGGTACTCAAACCTCGACGTCATTCCTGGAATCGGGAAGCGCTTGAGAAAACTCCGGAAGAGGCTTAGGATAAGCTCCTATCGCCTCCAGAAAATGGGCCTTTATAATCCCGTGAAAGTCGAACTTGGGACGCGAGAAATCAGCAGGAGGAATCTCCTAAAGCTCCTAGAGGTGTATGAGAAAGAGGCAAAGGATAAAGGGATGCGGGAGGTCATAGAGGAGATTCAGGAACTGAGAAAACTCGCCGAGGGTGATGTATTCTTCGACAGAATAGCGTTACTCGAACCCTCTTATATTGATTACGCCTACGGAATAATAAACTCCGAAACCGGGAACTACGTTGTTAACGGCTTCATCTCGAAAAACAGCTCAACAAGCCTTGAGTTAGGGATTGACATTGGTACAATTGACTTAGTTGTTCTCATCGGTTCACCAAAGAGCGTGAACCGCGCGTTGCAGAGGATTGGGCGGGCCGGCCACAGGCTCCACGAGGTTAGCAAAGGCGTTATCCTCGCCCTCGACAGGGACGATTTGGTCGAGGTTACGGTTTTGGCGCACAACGCAAGGAACAGGAGGCTCGATAGGGTTAAGATACCCAAAAACCCGCTCGACGTTTTGGTGCAACACCTCCTTGGGATGGCCATCAACAGGGTTTGGGAGGTTGAGGAAGCCTACCGAGTCGTTAGGAGAGCCTACCCCTTCCACGAGCTACCCTTCGAGGACTTCATGAGCGTTTTGAAGTATCTGGCGGGTGAATACGCGGGCCTTGAGGAGAGAAAGGTCTACGCCAAAATATGGCTTGAGGACGGGAAGTTTGGAAGGCGCGGTAAGATGACTAGAGCTATCTACTACATGAACGTCGGCACGATTCCGGATGAGGCCAAAATTCGCGTTTACACCATGGACAAGAAGCTCATTGGGACGGTTGAAGAAGAGTTCGCCGAAAGGTTAATGCCCGGTGATATCTTCGTTTTAGCTGGCAGAACCTACGAGTTCGTCAAAAGCAGAGGGAACAAGATATACGTTATTCCGCGCGAGGGCGCAAAACCTACAATTCCAGCATGGTTCTCCGAGATGCTCCCGCTGAGCTTTGATTTGGCCCTCGACATACAGAGGTTTAGAAGAGAAGTTAAAGGTCTTCTCGGTAGGAAAGATGGAGTTAGAAGACTAATGAGAAAGTACGGAATAGACGAAAAAGCGGCGAGGGCAATTGTAGCTTACTTCCGCGAGCAGGCGAGGTATTCGGTAATCCCCGACGACGAGACACTCTTGGTCGAGTTCGTGCCGGGAGAGAGGAGAAACCGATACTTCTTCCACACGCTCATTGGAAGGCGCGCCAACGACGCACTCAGCAGGGCCTTCGCCTACCTCGTTAGCAAGAGGAAAAACTGCAACGTAGGGGTAGCGATAAACGACAACGGCTTCGCTTTGCTCCTTCCACCTGAGGTAACGCTGAGCGAGGATGAAGTGAAGGAACTTTTCCGGCTCGATGATTTACGAGAAACATTGAAGTTGGCCCTTGACAACACCGAGCTGTTGAAAAGGCGCTTCCGGCACGTGGCCAACCGCGGGTTGTTAATCCTAAGGCGCTACGTAGGAAGGAGCAAGAGGCTTGGAAGACAGCAGGTTATGGCCGTTGCACTGCTGAAGGTCTTGAAAGATAACTATCCGGATTTCCCGCTCCTCAAGGAGGTTTACCGCGAGATTATGGAGGACAAGATGGACGTTGAGAGCGCTGAACTCTTCCTGAGCTGGGTCAGGGAGGGTAAGATAAAGGTCATCTTCGAAACCCACAGCGTGCCGAGTCCCTTCGCCTTCAACTTGGAGGCGATAGGCTCAAGCGACGTAGTTCTCATGGAGGATAGGAGGGAGTTGATAAAACAGCTCCATCAAAAAATAATGGCGATGATAGGGGCTAAATAAGCTCTCTCTCGGTTTTCGTGAGCCTCTTCGCCCCGTTTTCCGTTATCACTACCGTGTCCTCTATCCTGACTCCCCCGAACTTTGGGATGTAGATGCCGGGCTCTATCGTAATCACCATGCCAGGCTTCAGAACGGTCTCGTCTCTCTGGTTCACGCCGGGCCACTCGTGTATCTCAAGGCCAACGCCATGTCCCGTTGAGTGGATGAAATAATCTCCGTAGCCGTACTTCGCAATAACATCCCTCACGATGGTGTCGAGCTCCTTAGCGGTGATGCCGGGTCTCGCCATCTCAACGCCCTTAATCTGGGCCTCAAGGACCGCTTGGTACATGTCTTTCTGCCTCTCGTTTGGACTGCCAACGACTATTGTCCTCGTCGTGTCGGAGTTGTAGTGGTTGTAGAGGGCGCCTTCGTCTATAACGACCAGCTCTCCCCTCTCAATCCTCTTGTCGCTCGCTACCCCATGCGGTAATGCCGAGCGCCAGCCACTCGCTATTATCGTGTCAAAAGCCGGCTTTTCTGCACCGTTCATCTTCATAACGTATTCCATCTTTGCCGCTATCTCCCTCTCGCGTTTGCCCTCGCTTATCTCCTCTATAGCCACTAGCATAGCCTGGTCCGCTATCTCGCAGGCCTTCTGGATAACCTCAAGTTCCTCCCTCATCTTCACCATCCTGAGCTCCTTTATGACCTCGTCAACGATGACGAACTCCTCAACGCCGAGCTTCTCGCGGTAGCTTTGAACCGTTGAGTAAGCCGTTCTTCCCTCGATTCCGAGCTTTTTCAACTTGAAGGACTTAAGCTTTTCAAAGAGCTCAGGCCCGCGCTTGAATGCCTCCACTGGAACGCGGGAGCTTTCCTTAGCTTCCTCATACTCTAGCTGGGGAACGAGGAAAAGCTCCTCATCGGCAGTAACGAGCAGGTAACCGCCAAGAACCGGGGCTGAGCCCGTGAAGTAGTAGAGGTTCGGTTTATGGGTTATTATCACGCCGTCGAGTTCCTTTTCGGCGATGTATTCCTTCAGCTTTTCAATCCTCATTGCCACCACCTAGGGGAGTTAAATCGAAAGGATAAAACGGTTTCGGAAACGATATATACCCCTCCACCTAAGCCCGAACAGGTGTTAATAATGACGGTTTATCTCTTTGACTTCGACGGAACGCTCGTTGATAGCACCGGCGCCGTTGAGAAAGCGCTCAGAATAGCGATTGAGAAGACGATTCCGGCGGTGATAGAGAGCGACCTCTACGATGAGTACTACAAGGCCCTCTTCCTCTTCATCAAGGGGAAGCTAACCTACCAGCATCTTGGCGTAATTCACGAGCTTGTTGCACAGGGGACGATTCACGAGTACTACAAGCTCATGCCCGAGTATATCAAGGATTTTCCCTTCGCAAGACACGTCGTTAGGGAGCTGAGAAAAAGGGGGAGGAAGGTGATAAGTTTCTCCGGAGAGCACACATATCCCGGGGGCAAGGTGATATTCCTCAAGAAGACCAACTGGTACGACGAATTTGACGATGTCGTGACATTCAAGGGCACGAAGGACATGCTCCACAAGTTCGAGACCCTCAGGGAGCTCTATCCCAAGGAGCCCTTCGTCTGGGTTGACGACAGTCCCGCGCGCTTTACCTACATCATAGACGAGAACACGCTTTTGGTTCAGAAGGCATCGCCTTACAAAAGCGACGTTCCACTGCTATTCGACAGGGTTAACTTCATTAAAATAAAATCTATCAGGGAAGTCCTTGAGATAGACGATGGACTGAGCGAGTTCCTTGGCGATAAAACTTAAAAATCCCCCCTCCAAATAAGCCCGGGTGAGGGCGATGGCTAGGGTGAAGGCTATCGTCCTCTCCTACGCGGGTTCTCATGAGCACCAGGACAACCACAGGATGATTCTAAAACCACTCGGCATAGACGACAGGGGAAGCGCGGCGCGCTTAATCGGCAGGAAGGTCGTCTGGAGAACGCCAACAGGCAGAAAAATGTTCGGAAAGGTCATCAAGACCCATGGAAACCGCGGTGAGGTCAAGGCCGTCTTTAAGCCCGGTTTACCTGGCCAGGCCCTCGGTGACTACGTCGAGATTCTCTGAAACCTTTAAAGCCCCTCCACCCTTTTCTTTGTGGGTGAGAGAATGGAGCTCGTCGAGAGAAGGGAAGGTTTGGCAAGGTTTCTGGTTCCAAAGGCCGAGAGAATTTACGATGCCCCGGTCTTTTACAACCCCATTATGGCACTCAACAGGGACGTGAGCGTCCTCGTCGCCAGGGTTCTCAAGCCGAAGAGAATTCTGGATGCCCTCTCCGCCACGGGCATAAGGGGAATCCGGTACGCCCTCGAAAGTCCCGCTGAAGAGGTCTGGCTCAACGACATAAGCGAAGAGGCCTATAGCATTATGAAGCAGAACGTTGGCCTGAACTTCGAAGGGGAGCTCTATGAAGAAGGCGACAGGGCCTACCTCTGGGGGAAGAAGCTGATTGTAATCAACAGGGGCGATGCCAACGGGCTGATGGCTGAGAACTTCCGCTACTTCGATTTGCTTGACCTCGACCCCTTCGGCTCGCCGATGGAGTTCCTCGATACAGCTCTAAGGAGTGTCAGACGAAGGGGGGTTTTAGCTGTTACGGCAACTGATACCGGCGTTCTCTGCGGTGCTTACGCACGGGCATGCCTCAAGAACTACCTCGCGAGGCCAATCAGGGGAGAACTCTGCCACGAGGCCGGCCTGAGAATACTCCTCGGGACGGTTGTCAGATACGCGGCAAAGTATGACCTAGGCGTCGAGGTTCTTCTCGCCTACTACCGCGACCACTACTTCAGGGCATTTCTGGGGTTCAAAAGCGGTGCCAGGAAGGCCGAGAAGAGCCTCTCCCAGCTCGGCTACCTGTGGCAGGAGGAAAGCGGGCGGTTCAGCTACGAACGGACTTTTCTCCCTGAGAGGCCTAACGCGTATGGCCCTCTATGGCTTGGCCCTCTGAAGGGAGAGGCTCTCATGGAAGAGGTCTCCAAGGAGCTTGAAGGCTTTGAACCGGCCCATAAGAAGACAAAGCCATTCCTCAAGCTACTCTCCGGGGAGCTGGACGTTCCCTTCCACTACGACACCCACGCCCTAGCAAAGAGGAACGGCCTGCAGGCTGTAAAGGTTTCAACCGTCATTGAGAGACTTGAAGAGCTCGGCTATTTGGCGAGCAGGACTCACTTCTCGCCAACTTCTGTAAAGACCAACGCGCCCTTTGAGGTGGTAATAGATGTCCTCAGAGGCGATTAAACTAGCGAAACGCTTTTATTTGGACGAGTGGGCCGATGCTATGCTCTATAAAAAGCTCGCCGAATGGGAGAGAAACGAGAAAATAAGGAAGGAGTTCGAGAGACTTGCAGAGCTAGAGGCATGGCACGCCGAGTTCTGGAAGTCTTTCCTAGAGAAAAGGAACGAGGAACCTCCAAAGCCAAAGATAAGCAGACTCACACTCTGGGGCGTTAAACTCCTCAGAAAAATCCTTGGACCCGGTTCGGTGGCGTCACTCCTTGAGATGGGCGAGAACAGCGCGATAGAGAAGTACTTCAGGTTTCTGACGGAATACTCAACGGAGCTAAGCGACGAGGAGAGGGAGACGCTCAGGAAGATAACATTAGATGAGATAGAGCACGAGAAGTTCTTCCGCGAGGAGGAGAAGGCCTTCCACGTCGAGAACATCAGGGACCTCGTCCTTGGAATGAACGACGGACTGGTTGAACTTCTGGGCGCTGTTACTGGCCTCTCTGCCGTGTATCCGAACAACCCCCAAATCGTCGGTGTTAGTGGTCTGGTCGTCGGCGTTGCCGGGGCGCTCTCAATGGCGATTGGAACCTTCATTTCCGTCCGTTCCCAGAGACAGGTTAAGGAATCGATTCGCTCGAGGATGGAAGTCCTCTTCAAGGTTTCCCCCGAAAAAACGGTTGAAGAACTCAAGGAAAAGCTCACCGAGGGTGGACTGCCAGAGGAAATAGCCGAAGAGATAGCAGAGAAGCTCAAGACCAATCCCGAGACCGTTAAGAGGCTCCTTCTCCCGGAGACTGAAGAAAATGAGGTTCGCGCGTCCCTCTACACGGGGCTCTCATATCTACTCGGCGTGGTCTTCCCCGTAACGCCTTATTTCCTGGCCTCGAATTCTCTGACTGCCCTTGCATTTTCGGTTCTGCTGGCCGGTTCGGCACTTGCCATAGTAGCTACTCTAATTTCGCTCCTCTCGGGAATCTCGGTAAGGAAGAAGGTCGCGGAGATGGTAGCCACAGGTCTCGGCGCGGCGTTCCTGAGCTACCTCTTCGGCAGGCTTATGGAGGCTGTCTTCCACGTCTCGGCGCTTTAGAGGTGAACAACGCTGATACCAAGCCTTTCGGCTATTTTTCCCTGTTTCTCATCACCCATGGCGAGTTCCAGTACTTGGGGGCCTAACTAGTAGAATGCCTCGTAAATTGGTATGGCATGCCCAACTGCTATTTCTCCCACCTCCCACGGGTAATCAGTTCTGCTCCAAGAGAATAACGCTTGGGGGAAGGCCAAAAACGTAGGTACAAACGGTTTTGTCATACCTTCACGTACTTCCACTTTCCTTTCTTGAAAATCCACCAGTACATCAGGGCGCTCGTGAAGGTCTCAAGGCTCATGGCTATCCAAGCCGCTACAACGCCAAGACCCTTGAAGGTTATGGGCCCGAGTGAGAAGCCGAAGCCGAGTAGATAGGCGGGAATTATCCTGAAGAGGAGCTTGCTTATTGCAGTAACGTACATAGGGCTCTTGGTGTCACCGGCCCCTCTCAAGGCACCGCTCAGAACGAACACCCAGCCGAGCGGAACCTCACTGATTCCGACTATTATGAGGTAGATTTGTGCAAGGCGAAGGACTTCTGAGTAGTGTGGGTCGCTAGGGTTTAGGAAGGGCATAACCAGATAGTGGGGGAAGAGGACCAGTATTGCACCCATCACGCCCATGAAGAGGCCAGCCATTTTGAGGGCCTCGTAAACAGTCTTCTCCGCTTCATCCGGCCTGTTGGCCCCGAGATTCTGTCCGACCAGCGCTGAGGTCGCCACGTTGAAACCGAAGGCCGGCATGTAGGCGATGCTCTCAATCCTGAGGCCTATCTGATGCGCGGCTAGGGCAACGTCTCCGAAGCGCGTGACGATGCTCATGTAAAGGAAGTTGTAGAAGCTGAAGAGGCTCCTCTCGACGAGCGTAGGGGTGCCGATGCGGACTATTCTCTCCACAATCAAGGTGTCAAAGCGCCAGCTTGGTTCAAACTTGAGTACAAGCCTGTTGGAGACGAGTAAAGCAATCAGAACGATGAAGGCAGAGGTGATACCGATGCCGGAGGCCCACGCGGCGCCAACTGCACCGAGCTTTGGAAAGCCCAGCTTTCCGTAGATGAGGAGGTAGTCAAAGACGGCATTAAAAACGTTCATTAGAATGCCAACCTTCATCGGCGTCTTCGTGTCGCCCGCACCCCTGAGGGCGGAGTTAATCGTAAAGACGACGAAGCGAACCGGGTAGAAGAGGAAAACAACCTTAAGGTAGGCATAGGCAAGGCTCAGAAGCTCGCCTTTGGCGCCCATTATGCGGAGAACGTCATCACCCAGGAACCATCCAAAGAGCAGAACTGGGATTCCAAGGAGAAAGGCAAGATAAAGGCTCTGTTCGAGGACCAGCTCCGCCCTCTTGAAATCCTTTGCGCCGACGGCGCGAGCAACAAGGGCCAGCGTTCCGACGGAGACGGACATCATTATCGGGAACATGAACCAGCTTACCTGCCCGCCGAGGCCCACCGCCGCTATTGCCAGCGAACTCACGTGGCCGACCATCAGGGTGTCCACTAGGTTGAGCAGGGTTTGGGAGATGTTGGCTATGATTGCTGGCCACGCTAACTGCCATATCCTCCGCTGGGTCTCGTTGAGCCCCATTAAGATGTCCCTCTGAACGAGTAAAAGAGCATTTCATCTAATAAGGTTTGTGGTCTATTAGGCTCTAGAAATATCTGAACAGGGAACAAAAGCGGAAAAGAAAAGAAGTTCAGTAGGAGAGGTTCCTCTTCTTCTTCCACTTGTGGCTCCAGCTGTACTTCCTCATTCTCCTGCTTCTGCCGAAGCCACAGGCGGCACAGTAGCCCTTCTTGACGTTGAAGGCCCTCCTACCACAGCGCCTGCACCTGATGTGGGTTGGAGTCCTATTGCGCTTTCCCTTCGGCGCAGTTCCAGCTCCCATGGTATCACCCCGCTAAGCTCACTCTATCTCGACCGGAGAGATAGCCAAAACGTTGTCTCCCCTGATGACGATTTTACCGTACTTCTTAACCTCCTCGCCGTCCTGCATGAGCGAGGCATCGGCGAGGACGACGTTCAGGTGGATGTCGTAACCGATAAGCTTGCCCCTGAACTCGCCACCCCTCTTAAGGAGCACGAGTACGTCCTTATCAAGGGACTTGTGAATAACGTCAAGTGGTCTTTCCGCCATTTTCACGCACCTCCAAACAATCAAAGCTCATAGCCTAAACGACGGGAACGGTTTATAACTCTTTCCCCAAAATAACACAGGGAAAGACCCTTTCTTGAGTGTTGGCTATGTTGTTGCACTCGGGATAGGGGACTTGCTAAATTTTCTTAATCCAATGAGTACTTTCGTGAATCCTTAATTTTGAGGTGACGAAACACTTAAATACTACAAGTTATCTAATTTTACTTGACAACTCTGTTGGGGGGTTGAATGCGACAGAAAGTGGTATGGTTCATACTTGGTGTTTTGGTTGGAAGTCTATTTGTTGTCTCCGCGTATCCAACGAACGGGAACATCAAGTCCACAAATCTTGGAGAAAAGATTAACAACACTGTTCCTGTTTATTACATTGGTAGCGATATCCCTAAGTACTTTGTAAAGACAAGGAGAGTAAATCCCAACCAAGATATCAGAACTCCGCATATTCTCATTGTTGAGAGCTCTTACGTAGAGAACAATCCAAGTCTCAAACAGCTCGTTAGAATGGAAATCCTTTCTGGGATTCCAGTGATTGTAATTGGAAATCCAAGTATTATCAACGGAACTTTCAAGGGACAGTTTTTTGCAGAGCTTGTAGCTGGTCGGGGACCAAATGGAAAAATTAACCATGCAACAGTTTATGGGTATGTAGTCTATTCTCACAAGGGAATACTCCAAAGCAGAGAGTTTGTATCAATCGATTCAGTCTCCAATGCCCTTAGGGAAGCGTATGAGTGGGCAGTCAAAAACATCAAACCCAACATCGGGAGTTTCAAGCTTGGAGTGGAGCCTCTCTCATCTGGAGCGTACTGGTCTTATCAGAGCCAGCTTGATTTCACAACAGGAGACAGTTGGAAACCGTACGGAAGGTTAAACGTGAGAACAATCTATTACAAACTTATGAACGATGGCTCATCCCAGTACGACTGGTATGATGTGCATGTAAGACAACAGTCTATTCCGGGTAAAGAGCTTGGATGGTCTGATTGGAGAACGGCCAGGATGTACACTTGGATAAAGGCCAACTACTACAACCCAAACTGCTTCCTCTCGGATTACTCCCCCACCACAACATCTGGAACAACAACGGTTGGAGTTTCAATAGGTGTTTCCGTAGGAGATGATGGGGCACAAGTAAGTGCATCTCAGTCGTGGAGTTATACTATTCCAGACGTCCAAGTTTATGATGAGAGCGATTACTCCCAAGAACTCGCAAAGTGGGTACATAAGATTGCACCTGATAAAGCCGTGGGAATGGCTACGTATCAAATAGAACCAGGAGCAACTCTGAGATTTAGGGAGTGGGATGTTGGGGCAAAAGTGTGGAGAGAGCACTATGGTGTCCTCTACGCAAAACCTCCAAGCTGGTGGGAACCCAGGTGGTACTGGCATTATACTGGAGAAGACTGGGTTGAGTTCCGCATTTCCATTGGATGAAGTCGAAATTTTTTCCTGCTTTCTTCTGCTATTTTTATCTTTATATTCATCCCCAACGCCCAAAACCTTTTTATGAAACTTCCCCGCTCAACTCTCAGGTGGTAGGGCATGGGAGAGAAACCCGACAAATACGAGATTCTTCAGGATTTGATGAGACGAAGGGGCTTCGCTTGGGGGAGTTTTGAAATCTACGGCGGTTCACGTGGATTCTATGACTACGGCCCTCTTGGAGCGACTATAAAGAGGAAAATCGAGCAGAAAATCAGGGAGGCCTTTCAGAGGGAGGGCTTTTTCGAAGTTGAAACCCCCGACATAACACCCGAGAAGGTCTTTATAGCGAGCGGTCACGTCGAGAAGTTCGTTGACCCGCTGGTCGAGTGTAAGAAGTGCGGCGCGCGCTTTAGAGCAGACCACCTTATAGAAGAGGCCCTTGGAATGGACGTAGAGGGTCTCTCTGCCGAGGAGTTGACCAATCTCATCCGGGAACACGACATCCGCTGTCCGGAGTGCGGTGGGGAACTGAGCGATGTATGGTACTTCAACCTCATGTTCGAGACGAGAATCGGTCCCTATGGCGACCAGAAGGGCTACCTGAGACCCGAAACGGCACAAGGCATGTTCGTGAACTTTAGAAGGTTAGCTCACTTCGCGAGGAACAAACTGCCTTTCGGGGTCTTCCAGATTGGTAAGGCCTACCGCAACGAGATTTCACCGAGGCAGGGGATGCTTCGCCTCAGGGAGTTTACGCAGGCGGAAGCAGAGATATTCTTCAACCCGAAGGAAACAGAGCACCCGCACTTCGATGAGGTTAAAGATGAGGTTTTGAGGCTCTATCCGATTGAACACCAGCTCAAGAACATTGGAACCATTGAGGTAACCGCGGAGGAGGCAGTAAAGAGGGGCTACGTGATGAACACCTTCTTCGCCTACTACATGGTG
Source organism: Thermococcus sp. (assembly GCF_015523185.1). Lineage (NCBI taxonomy): Archaea > Methanobacteriati > Methanobacteriota > Thermococci > Thermococcales > Thermococcaceae > Thermococcus > Thermococcus sp. The sequence continues at coordinate 2,900 of NZ_WAKV01000055.1, read as the reverse complement.
ATGGTCAAGAGAACCCTCCTTGACATCGGCATTCCGGAAGATAAGATACGCTTTAGACAGCAGTTGCCCGAGGAGAGGGCCCACTACTCGCGTGACACCTGGGATGCTGAGATACACAGCGAGCGCTTCGGCTGGGTGGAGTGCGTGGGCATAGCCAACCGCGGTGATTACGATTTGAGTAGGCACATGCGCGAGAGCGGGGCTGATTTAACGGTCCTCATCCACTACGACGAGCCAAAGATAGTAAGGAAGCTCGAGGTGAACCTTAACCTCAAGCGCGTTGGTCCAAAGCTCAGGAAAGATGCTAAGAGGATAAATGAGCTGATAAAGAGCCTGAGCGAGGAGGAGAAGCGCGAACTTGTTGAGAAGCTTGAGAAGGAAGGAAAAGTTACAATCGAGGGCTACGAACTCGAGAAGGACGACTTTATAATCAGGGAAGTTGAGGAGAAGATAACGGGCGAGAAGATAATTCCGCATGTTTTGGAGCCGAGTTTCGGAATAGACCGGCCATTCTACCTGCTCCTTGAGAACTCGCTGGTTATCGAGGAGGACAGGACCTACCTGAAACTTAAAAAGGACATGGCGCCGATAGAAGTCGCGGTTTTACCGCTGGTCGCCAAGGAACCGCTCAAGAGCATAGCCTACGACGTCTTCAGAACCCTCCAGAAGGCCGGCTTTATAGTCGTCTACGACGAGAAAGACACGATTGGAAGGCGTTACTTAAGATACGACGAGATAGGAACGCCCTACTGTGTGACAATAGACAACCAGACGCCCGAAGATAATACCGTTACAATCCGCGACCGCGACACGAGAGAGCAGGTGAGGGTTAGCATAGAGGAACTGCCCGACAAGCTAAGGGAGCTGATTTTTGGGAGCTAACACTCCCGCTCGATGATTTTTTGATTTCTTCTTCCAACTCATCAAGCTGGGGACTCACGATAACCCAAACAACTGAAAGGTCAACACCGAAGTAGTGATGAATGACAAAGTTTCTAAGACAGACGATTCTCCTATAAGGAACTGAGGGATGCCTATTCTCAACTTCGTCCGGAACGTTTCTCGCAGCTTCTCCAATGATTTCAAGGTTTCTCAGGACTTCATCGACGTCTTCCTGTCGTTCACGAACCATCCAAAGTCATATCCATCAATGTATTCATTAATTCTTCCAACAGCCTTGAGGATATCATTTAAGAACAGGCTGGGATTCCGTATTAGACATATACCAAGTTCTCCCTAATGTGCTCCCACAGCTCTTTTCTGCTCATGACGGCGTTTTTTTGTGATCACGTCCACAGGCAGGCCGAGGGGTTTTCCAAGTGGTCCTGCGGTCAACTATCTCCCACCCTACAGGTCTTGTAAATTCGATTAGTATGTCCACGTCGCTAAGCTCGGTCTCTTCGCCCCTTGCGTAGGAGCAGGATATGGCTATTGACTACCCAAAGCGTTCTCTAAGCTCTTCCTTATGTTTTCTGCGAATGGCCTCAATTTTCTCAAGTTTCTTGGTCATCAATCAAAAATCAACACGGAAATATAAAAAAGCTCTTGGCAACTCGACAGAGAAATCAATAAAGAAAAGGAAAGATTCAGATTTTTATCGATATTTTCGCTTTCTCGTTTTTCTTCAGCTGAATTATAAGTAGTTTTTTGCTGTAGTCCCTGTATCTTAATAGGAGATTATCCAGAGCACAAAACTCACGAAACTGAAAAGGGAGAACACGCCTATTGAGAGAGTCGTCAACCAGTGAGGGGGCCCATAGTAGATGAGCGCTCCGTTGATAGTGCCAGGGATTATCCAAGACACCAAAAAGTTGACGAAAGGGCATGAGCCCTTTCGGCAGCTAGAGAATAGGCCTTTTCTAAATTGCCTTCCACTCGACGTTTGCACTCTGACAGTATCTGATTTGGATCCATCCCAGTTATGAACTCGTTTAAGCTGTCAACTACCAGGAGACTCATCATAATGCCCGTTCCAATTAAAACACTTGTAAGGATAACTCTCAATTGCCCGTATGTGTCCCAGATGTCTTGACCATAAGCAAACATCAGGAAACTTCAATAAGAGCTCCAAAAACAACACTAAGTTCAATATCTAACGATTTAAATTTAAGGTACAAATCTACCCCATTTTCCTTGGGTAATATCCTGGAGGAACATAAGGTGAGGTCAAGCTGGCCAAAATCATGTGCTGGAAGGTTTAACGTGTCACGAACAAATTAGCCAGCTTTTTAACCCCCCATATCCTATCCAAAATGGGAACTTTAATGCCGTCCAAAATCCACCTCATCTACAGGCGCGTTCCCAACAGGGTTCTGGAGAGGGACGACGAGGTAATAGATGACTTAGGGGACATTGTGGTTGCCAGGTCTCGTTTCGAGGGCATGCTTGCCCCTCTTAGGGTGAATGGAATAAAGGTTATAGACAACGGCTACGGCATGCTTTACTTCGCATTCGTCGGGAAGAACTACGACATTCTGAAGGTCTACGACACGAAAGGAAACTTTAAGGGTCTCTACATTGACGTTTTGGCATATACAAAGCGCAGAGGAAACGTAATCGAGATGCTGGACCTTTTCCTGGATATCTTCGTTTTCCCCGATGGTGAAGCCTTTCTTCTTGACGAGGATGAGCTTGAGATGGCCTTCAATTACGGCCTGATTGACAGGAGAACCCTCGATTTTGCCTACCGCATCGCGAGGGAGGTACTCGAAAGACTTAAGCGCGGGGAGTTTCCTCCAGAAATCGTCTGGAGGTATGAATGGAGGGATTGAAATGGAGTTCCTGAGGGAGACAAAGGAGGGGACTATCTTGTTAATCTACGTCCACCCAAAGGCCAAGAAAAACAAAATCGAGGGAATAGATGAGTGGCGCGGTCGCTTGAAGGTCAAAATCAAAGCCCC
>NZ_WAKV01000054.1 GCF_015523185.1 Thermococcus sp. | reverse complement strand
TAGCATAAAAGGGAACGAGTTGAAGCGAGTAAACCTGGAGGAAGAGAACCATCACGACGGCGAAAACGCCGGCTATACCCGTGTTGAGGTCCTTCATAGCTTTAATCTTTCTCTCGCGGTCGCCCTTGACCATTATTCCGTCGGCCCAGTCAGCTAAGCCGTCAAGGTGGAGGAGCCCTATCGTAAAGTAGAGCGTCAGAAGGGCAATGACATTAGATAGGGGTGGCTTGAGGTATAGGATGATAACTGAGAGGGCAGAGCTTACCGGAGTTATCAAAGGAAAGGCCCAGAGCTCATTCCGGGCCCTTTTGAAATCGCCTTTGAGAGGAACCCGCGTCAGGAAGGGGAGGATGTTCTTCATTCAAAGTCCTCCTGGAAAAGCCTTGTCATGCAGCCAGCTATAAATCCTCCGATTGCGTCGTCCAAAAAAGGTGGTAGCTCGGCGAGAATTCCCGGCTTCCTCGTGTCGTAGTAGAAGAAGTTGAAGAGGGCCATTTTACCACCTATGTACTCCGCGATGTTGATTCCGATGAGCTCGTCCGCAACCAGATTGACAGGGTCACCTTCGACCCCAAAGTTCTCCTCCAGGAGGAGCGCGGCCATGAGAAGGGACTGGACGTTGATGTCTTTGAGGTAGTAGAGCATAACCCTCTCCAGTTTTCTTTTTACCTCTTCACTCTCTTCCCCAACGTAGAGTTCCATCGCTGTGTCGAGCATGTCCTTTAGGGTTATTCCGAACCTTTCGAGTTTTTGGAGGAGTTCTTCGGCGTTCATATCATCACATCTCCTTCAGGATGTCCAGCAGTTCGGAGGGTGAATACACCCTAAGCTTACCTTCTAGTCCCTTCCTGAGTTTGAGGTCGCCGGTTAGAATGGGAACTCCCAAGGCCAGTGCGAGGGCAACGTAAGGAACGTCCTTCGGGTCGGGTGAGAGCCTTTCAGCTTCATTAAGTTTTTCAGAGAATACTTCAACAGGAACTTCGATAGTCTGGGATTTTATTATCCTCAGGACAAAATCAAGCTCGTTTTCGGAGAGCCTCGTTATATTCATTAACTTTTCCCGCTTTCTATCAAGCTCCTCCCAGAAGTAGGAGGGAACAAGAAACGTTATTTCTCTGAGAACATGGTTTAGCATGAAGAGTTCTATTGAAACCTTTCCCCCGTAAAGCGCCGAGAAGACCACGTTAAAATCCAGGACAAGCTCCATTCAGCTCCCCCTGTAACGCTGTGCTAAGGCTTCCTTAACTTCATTCTCAAGTTTTTTGGCCTCCTCCTGGTTCTCAATTCTTACCTTCCTCAGGATTTCCTCGAATTTTTTAGCCTCCTCAATCCGCTCCTGAAGTTCTTTTGTTATCTCAACCAGGAGTTTCCGCCTCACAAGGAAGAGAGTGGCCTCATCCCACTCCTCGGGAACTTTAAGACGAATGACTATCTCGCTTTCTCCCACACTATCACCCCTAGGAAAAGTTGCTCCCATGCTTTATTACGTTTCTTCCAACTCAAAGTGAACCCAGTGGTATTTCTCGCTATTCTCGAAGGAGTTTACAGCGAGTTTGAAACGTCCCTCAAAAAGGGGCGATGCTAAAACAACCGTGTGGAACTCTCCAAATTCTCCAATCGGGTCAACGCCGGGATAATCTTTCAAAAAGTCTTCTAGGTCGTTTTTTGAGCTGAAGGTGTAGGTCAGCGCTTCTTTTGGCAACTTCTTCCTGTCAACGGCTATTATCGCCCACTCAAAGCCTTCCCTGAGCATTTCGAGGGCAAGGTCGAGGGTGTCCCTCCCCCACAACAGCTCAAGGGCCTTAATTCCAGCCCTCTCAGCGAGGTTTTCAACCCACTTTTTGTGCTCCTCAAGGAGAACATCCCCGGCGATGAGATAATCAGCGCCAAGGGAACCGAGGAATTCAGCCAAGGCGTCGCTTCCATTGGCCATGTCAAAGGTTAGCAATTCTTTTCCCATTGTCGTGGCGAGCGTTTTTAGTGCTCCAAAATTCTCCCAGTGGGGCGATAGACCTATCGTGGTCTTCAAAGCCAAAAGGTACGGAACGTCAATTCCACTCTTTTCTGCCAGATAAAGCGCGTAAAGCCCGTCCTTGCCACCAGAATAGAACGCCACTCCCCTCAAGCTATCGCCTCCGTCAGGGTTATAAGGAAACTGGAGCTTTTATCCATTATGCTGGTGAAACTTGAGGAGCTGACAAAATCCGGAAACCTCTACCTCAACCCAAGGAACCTCAGGACAAGACCATCTAGACTAAAAGACTGGCGTGACTTCCTTTCCCTTGATGAGGAGACCTACGGTGTTTACGCGAGGACAATCTACAACCCGCGCGAGAGGTTCCTTATAAGCAATGAAGAAAGCGAGGCGAAGGGAACCGAGCTCTCAGCTCTATACTGCTCCCTCCTGACGGACCCGGAGTACTTCTGCGGTGAGGAGAACCTGATGTATCAGCTTAAGGTCGGTGAGTTTGAGGGCTTACCCTTTGCCAACGGTTTTGTAGGTTCAAAGGTCGTCCTCGTCGGCGAAGCCCCCGGAAGGCGCGGATGTGGAAAAACAGGAATATGCTTCTACCGCGATGCCTCTGGAATGCTACTCCGCAGGGTCCTCTTCTCCCTTGGGATAAACCCCGACTTTCTCTACATCACAAACGTCCTAAAGTGCAACCCTCCTGAAAACAGGCTGAAGGGAATTCCAGCCGGAGCATGCGAGCTTTTAGCGAGAGAGCTGGAGATTTTAAAGCCTAATGTTATCTTCGCTGTTGGTAGAACTGCCGAAAAAGTCCTAACTGAACTGGGATTTGAAGCTGAGTATCTGAGGCATCCAGCATGGTACGTCAGGAGGGGCATCAGGGAGCCGAGAAAGGAAATACTTGAGGAATATTTCAAAATCAGGGAGGCTCTTGGTGAATGGACGCTTTAGTCCTCTTACTCTTGGCACTTCTCTGGGACATTCTCCTTGGCGAGCCCCCCGCGAAGCTCCACCCAGTCGTGTGGTTCGGGAGAATAGCTAGATTCATTGATTCCCACTACAAAAGGCGCTCTCCCGTTAGGGACTTCCTAGTGGGAACCGCTACAGCCCTTGTAGTCCTGGTCTTTGCCCTTTCGCTTTCAATTTTGCCTTCCTTTGTCACATATCCCCTCAACTACGCCCTGGCAGTGTATTTTATCAAAAGCTCCTTTGCAATTAGAAGTTTGCACGAGCACATAGCGAGAACGGTAACGGACGACATTGAGGAGAAGAGGAAAGCGGTCTCGATGATAGTCAGCAGGGACGTTAAAGGCCTTGACGTTTACCACTTGAACTCGGCCTCGATAGAAAGTCTCGCCGAGAACTTGAACGACTCCGTAATTGCCCCACTCTTTTACTTCCTCCTCTTCGGCCTGCCGGGGGCGTTAATCTACCGTGCCGTCAACACGCTCGACGCGATGCTTGGTTATAGAAACGAGCGCTATGAATACTTCGGAAAGTTCTCCGCGAGACTTGACGATGCCTTGAACTTCATACCAGCTCGCCTGACGGTTCTCCTCTACCTCCCCCTCGGCGGAAGGAAGGTTTTCCGCTACTACCGTCTGGCGAGGTTCAAGATAAACTCCGATAAGCCTATGGCAGTAATGAGCGCCGTCCTCGGAGTCTGGCTCGAGAAGCCAGGATTTTACCGCTTTCCGGGTAAAGCCCCCGAAAATCATGACATAAAGCGCGCCCTGAAGGTTTACTGGCTTGTCGTTGCCGAATGGTTGGTAATCGTCTCCATACTCCTAGCGACGGGGGTGTGTCCATGCTTGAGCCGATGAGGTTTTCAACATACCACGGTGGTGCTCGGGAAGGGGGTCTGCTCGACTTCTCTGCATCGCTCAATCCCTATCCGCCGGAATGGCTTGGGGAGATGTTCGAGCGGGCGAAGGAGCTGAGCAACCGCTACCCCTACTACGAAAAGCTTGAAGAGGATCTTTCGGAGCTAATCGGTGAACCTCTAACTGTAACGGCTGGAATCACCGAGGCGCTTTATTTAATTGGAACTCTTGCGCTCCACGGAAAGAAAGTGATTATCCCGAAACACACCTATGGCGAGTATGAGAGGGTGGCGAGGATTTTTAAGACGAGAATCGTTAAAGGCCCCAACGAGCCTGAGAAGCTGGCCGAGCTGGTTGAGAAGGATTCAGTTGTCTTCTTCTGCAACCCCAACAATCCAGACGGAAGGTTTTACAGCGTTAAGGAACTTAAGCCCCTCCTCGATGCCGTTGAAGATAGTAAGGCCCTTCTCGTTCTTGACGAGGCATTCATAGACTTCGTTAAAGACGCCGAAAGCCCGGAAGGAGAGAACGTCGTGAAGCTCAGGACGTTCACCAAAAGTTACGGTCTACCCGGAATAAGGGTGGGCTACGTTCTCGGCTTTCCAGAGGCTTTCAAAAGCGTCAGAATGCCGTGGGGCATAGGCTCAACGGGAGTTGCCTTCCTTGAGTTTTTGCTTGAGGACAACTTCGAGCACCTAAGAAAGACGATACCCCTAATCTGGCGCGAAAAAGAAAGACTGGAAAAAGCCTTAAGAGTTAAAAGCGACGCCAACTTCTTCATCAAGCGCGTTGGGGACGCGGGAGAAGTTGTAGAAACTCTCAAGAGGCAAGGAATCCTAGTAAGGAACTGTGGGAGCTTTGGACTACCGGAGTTTATCCGCTTCTCGGTAAAAAAGTATGAGGAAAATGTGAAGCTTATTGAGGCTCTTCAAGAGCTGGGAGTGTGAGCCCGAACTTTTTTAAGAGTGCCGGTAACTCGCTTTGGGGTGAGAACATGAAGTTCCTCGTGAAAACCCAGCGAGACATGGAGGCAGTGGCCGGGAACTACATTAAGGAGGCAATTCCGGAAGCAGAGGTCTGGATTGCACCGATGGGCTACACCGGACTCGTTCTGGTTGAAGCCGATGAAAATGCTCTCGAAAAGCTTCTTGAAATCCCCGAGGTCGAGAGGGTAATCCCCGTCCTCGTCGAGACTGAGGCGGACCTCGAAAAGATAGCCAAGAGTGCGGAAAAGATTGCACACCTCATTGGTGAAAACGAGACCTACGCCGTCAAAACAAAGAGGCGCGGAAAGCACGACTTCTCGAGTATAGACGTGAACCGCGTTCTGGGTGCGAGGATAAAGGAACTAACAGGGGCAGACGTTAACCTGAGCTGGCCAGATAAAGTCGTTCAGGTCGAGATAATCGGTGATAGGGCCTATATCTCGGTAACCCCCGGCGAGGAGTACAGGAAGTACACCCCCGACAAGATTGACGCGAGGAAACTCTTCAGGAAACTCACAATCGTCCAGATGCCCTACTGGGGAGACTACAAGGCCTGCAGAAAGTTCGGTGAGAAAATAGGCAGAGCCGCGCAGGCATTTGAGGTCAAAGAGCTCATAATAGCGCCGAAGGAGAAGATGGATGCCTTCGAGCTCATGGAGTTCCTCCGGGGTGTTAAAGCCGGACAGGAGAGCCGTTACAAAATACAGCGCGAGGCCTATCCGTGGAAGGTCGAGAAGGTTCCCGTCTCCCTATGGGACCTCTATCAGGTAATCAGGGACAAGAGGAGGAACAAGAGGCTCCTAATCATTACCGACCCCAAGGGGCCAACGCTGGCGGAGGTCAAAGACAAGCTCGCCAGAGACCTTCACTACGCCAGGGAAGTCGTAGTATTCATAGGCTCTCGCGAGGGCATTCCAAGGGGACTCTTCCGCTTCGCCGACTATGTGGTTGACTTGGCTCCCTACATGACCTTTGCGACCGAGCATGGCATTCCGGCAACGCTGGTTTCTCTCTGGGAGGTCTACGAGGAGTTCCTAAGGGAAAGCGAAGAGAAAGAGTGAGCTTTTTCTTTTTTCCTTGGCGTCAGACCCTAAGGTCGTCCTCACCGCTCGGGAATCCGCCGTAGTCATCATCCGCCGAGGAGGTAGAATACCCCAGCCCCGGCTAAACCACCGAGCAGACTCGCGAGGAAGTTGGTCGAGTTGTTGTCTGTTACCTCCCTGTTCTCAAGCGTCGCACCTATGAGGCTGTCGAGGTTTACGCCAATGAAACCTCCAATGACAACGGCAAACAGCATTCTGGCCTTGTAGGCCGTTAAGGGAAGGGCGAAGAGAGCTATCACAAAGACACCAAGGAGCGCAAAGAGCTCTCCCTCAAAGGAAATAGCCCCGTTGGCTCCCGGCTTTGTGGGCCTGAGGTTCGTAATGAGTCTTGGCTTCTTTCCAAAGACCTTACCAAGTTCGCTCGCCAGCGTGTCCCCGTTTACGGTAGCTATGGACGCAAAAACGGCCGCCCAGAATGTATCCATCATAGACAGTTTCTCAAGGACGAGGAAGAGAACCACAGCAAGGCCGTTGCCGAGAACATTTCCCCAGCTTCTAACACCTCCGTTCGACTGGGCGAGGCCTTTTTTCTTCTTTTCCTTGTAACGGTATTTCGTGGCGAGAACTCCCATAACGACGAAAGTGAGCAACGCCAGAAACGGGTAGGCTCCACCGAGTTCAATGACGGCAAGGCCCAGTAACGATGCAGAGAAAGCCCCCCTGCCATCAAGAGCTCCAAGATAGTATGAACCCAGGCCAAGCACTGCAACCACTGTAACGTCCATGGTTAGACTTCCAGCCATTCCCGACACCAAGTGATGATTTATAAGTCCGGTTTATTACATTTTCCCAGGGATATAAAAATAATAGAATCAAAGGGCCTCGAACTTAACGGTCTCCGTGACGAAGGTTATATCGAGGTGTTCTATTCCCGGTATCTTTTTGGTGATGCTGGTTATTATCTTCTCCAGCTCCCTCATGTCCTTTGGACCGATTATATGGAGGACAAGATTGTGGGAACCAAGCGCACGCTGGATTATTTTGACGTTGTCGTCCTCCTTTAGCGTTGCAATAACTTCACCAACATCAACATCAGGCCTAACGGTAACACCAAGGATAACATGAATATAACCGAGAGCATCGTAGTTGGGTATGACAGTGTATTTAAGAACTATACCATTCTGTTCAAGCCTGTTCATCCTCCTTGAAATCCTCTGCCTGGTTGTCCCGAGGAGTTCAGCAAGCTCCTTATAGGTAAGGCGGGCATTCTTGGCAAGCAACTTTAAAATTCGGAGGTCTATGGCAGTTATTTTATCGCCCATTCTTTCACCTCCAGTTTTTGATTGCTAGGGAAATTCGCCAACGCCTATAAAAATATTTCGTTCTCAAAAACTTTTTCGGGACATTAGGTTATTCTAAGTCAGCATAATTCCGGAAATAAAAGGCAAAAATGTAGAACAAAGTGTCAACCAAACCATTGCTTACTCACATGCTAGTACTAAGTTTTCGAACCAACTGTTTTGAATCTCTCGACCGGTATTTCCCCACACTGGCCCTAAGGGCCTCCCCGGCATCTACGCCGTAATGATTGGCTATACAAAGGAGTGCAAAAAGCACATCCCCAAGCTCTTCTTGAAGATTATCTTTGGTGGCCTTCCCTTTAACCCCCTCGTAACCGAGCATGGCATCCGCGAGCTCACCGAGTTCCTCCATAAGCGCGGCGAGCATTTCAAAGGGCTTCCAGTAACCCCCGAGCTCAGCTATGAGCTCATCAACCAACTCCTGCCACTCATTCACCGAGAAGTTCCCCCCTAACCTTGGACAGGTATTCCTCAAGGACGTCTTTTCTCGCCCGGTAAAATCTCATTCTGCCTTCTTTTCTTTCTTCAATCAGGTTTAATGACTTTAGAGTTCTGAGATGGTGGCTTATGAGCGTTTGGTCTTGGCCAAGAGCCCCTGAAATCAGACAAACGCAGAGCCAGTTATCACGAACCAGCTTGAGAATGGCAAGTCTCAACGGATTTGAGAGCACCTTAAGGAATTCAACAACAGGTTCCTCAACACTTGGCTCCACCTCAGCTTCGAGCTCTGGAATCCCGCATCTCTCAATACATTTTGTTATGCTCTTCTTCTGTCTTTCGTCAAGCCTTTCAAAGAGCTCCCTAACCTTCACGACCATCACCAAAAAGGGATAGCGCGGAGGGGATTAATAAGACTTTTCATATGAAATTCAGTCCACAATCTCGAGGGGCAATTCAAAACCGTCACTCGAATACGCCCTGACACTTTCAAGGGTGAAGGGCCAGGCTATTATGAGATGAACTCCTCCGAACTTAGAGAAAAACTCCAAATCCCCCTCTGATGGCCATGGAGCTGGGCTCGGATGCGAATGGACAGTTCCCTTTATGGTTTCATCATAGGGGAGCATCCACGTATCGAAAAAGATACTGCTCGGGCCAGTTCTGGGGTTGGGGGCTATTAACACTTCCTCAAAGATTCCGTTTTTCTCCCTGAGAAACCCGGCGAACTCGTTTGGGTAAGCATTTCTTGCCAGCTCCAGGAGATATTCGAGTAGCTCTCTCCTAATTCGAACTTTCATTTTTTCACCTCAAAAGGAAAAAGTCAGAGAACTGCGACACATTCAATCTCAACTTTTACTCCTTTGGGTAGGTTTGCTGCCTCAACCACGGCTCGGGCCGGCTTGGACTTTGAGAAAAACTTCTCGTAGACCTCGTTAAACTTGGGATAGTCATTTATGTCGCTCAGGAAGGCCGTGACCTTAACTATGTTCTCAACGCTTCCCCCGGCTTCCTCAACTATGGCGAGCATGTTCCTTATTGCCCTCTCTGCCTGCTCCTCTATCGTTTCCCCAACTATCTCACCCGTTGCGGGGTCAATTGGTATCTGGCCAGAAACGAAGAGAAACTTTCCTCCCTCAACCAGAACCGCCTGGCTGTATGGCCCAATCGGTTTAGGGGCTTTTTCAGTATAGACAACCCTCTTCTCCATATCCACCACCTCCGTCAGCGAAGCGAAGATTCCTCATCGTTTCCTCGGGTGTCCTCGGCTTCATCATCCTTTCTTTTCGAGGTACTTCTCAAGGGATTTGGCAGGAACGTCAAGGCTAAGTCCAATTTTATCGAGTGCCACGCGAAGAGCGTAGATTTTGGCATGCTCCTCGAAGGGCTCGTCTGCGTAAAGCGACGGTTCAAAGGCCTCGTAAACTTCGATAACCTTGGGTATGTCCGACTTTTTAACCTTCTTAAACGCTGAAAACTCTCCCTCAATCCCTTCAATGTCTATCTCCGCATAAACCGGTATCTTGAGTGTGGTTGTCTCGTTTATGCTCGCCAGAAGCCTTGCCACATCGAGCATTGGCGTTTTTTCGTCTATTATGAGCCTCTTAACCACTATCCAGCGACCGTGTTTGGCCGTGAAGTTGATGTGCTCATCCTCGAAGGGAAATTCCACATCAACCCCCTTAAGGAGTCCCTCAGGATAATCGACGGGGAGGATAGGTCTAAGCGTTTCCCTGACGAGGTAGGCCTTGGAAACGTCCACAAGGAGTTTCTTAAGCTTTTTATCGTCCTCATTTACAAAGTTACCGAGTTTTCTGGCCGTTCCCGGCGACTTGAGAGCAACAACAGTATCGGAAAGGCTTTCCTTCCTCAGCTCCTCGGCTAAACTCCGTATTCCGTCAACGTCCATGGCGTCTCTAAGATAATCGCCAATGTGAGCGTTAACTGTGTTGGAAACACCCGCCAGAAAATGGGCTATCTTCTCACCCTCCATATCTGTGAGCCTTTTTGCAACTTCCCACTTCCGATGTCGAGCTGTAAACGCTACATGCTCCTCAACCTTCATGTTCTCACCTGTTTTTGAGGTCTCCTTCAATGCTTTTATCTTTTTCTTCACCTTGAAAAAAGGTTATAAATCGACCCGTTCATTCGGTCTTAGAGATGAAAGAGGGAAAGGAGATGGGCGAGGAGGAGATGGTTAAGGAAAAACCCTTTCCGCGCGAGTATGGAGAAAAACTCGACCTTGGAGTCGAGTTTCAAACAACGGAAGAGATAAAGGTTCCTGAGAAGCTCATAGACCAAGTCATCGGGCAGGATCATGCCGTTGAGGTCATAAAAACTGCCGCGACACAGAGAAGGCACGTCCTTCTCATAGGCGAACCGGGAACCGGTAAGTCAATGCTTGGTCAGGCCATGGCGGAGCTTCTACCAACTGAAAACCTCGAGGACATCCTCGTCTTCCCGAATCCAGAGGACGAGAACATGCCAAAGGTAAAGACCGTTCCAGCCTGCCAGGGCAGGAGGATAGTCGAAAAGTACAGGGAAAAGGCAAAGACTCAGGAGAACGTCAAATCCTACATACTGCTCTTCGTCATGTTCACCGTTATGTTCGCCCTCTTCCTCCAGTTTACAGCAACGACGCTCCTAATGGGAATCTTTGTCATAATCCTCACCATGATGGCCCTCTCCAACATGCGCTTCAGGAACACCGTCCTTGTTCCAAAGCTACTCGTTGACAACTGTGGTAGGACAAAGGCACCCTTCATAGACGCGACTGGAGCCCATGCAGGTGCACTGCTCGGAGACGTCAGACACGACCCGTTCCAGTCCGGTGGCCTTGGGACACCGGCTCACGAGCGTGTTGAGCCGGGAATGATACACCGCGCCCACAAGGGCGTTCTCTTCATAGACGAGATAGCTACGCTGAGCCTGAAAATGCAACAGAGCCTCCTTACCGCTATGCAGGAGAAGAAGTTCCCAATAACAGGCCAGAGCGAACTGTCGAGTGGTGCCATGGTGAGGACCGAGCCGGTCCCATGTGACTTCATTCTCGTCGCAGCTGGAAACCTTGACACGATAGACAAGATGCACCCCGCTTTACGTTCAAGGATTAGGGGTTACGGTTACGAGGTCTACATGCGCACAACCATGCCCGACACAATAGAAAACAGGAGAAAGCTTGTCCAGTTCGTTGCTCAGGAGGTAAAGCGTGACGGCAAGATTCCTCACTTCACCAGAGAAGCCGTTGAGGAAATCGTTAGGGAGGCCCAGAAAAGGGCGGGAAGAAAAGGCCACCTCACGCTTCGCCTGAGGGATCTTGGAGGTATCGTAAGGGCCGCGGGTGATATAGCAATAAAGAAGGGCAAGAAAATAGTCGAGAGAGAGGACGTTCTGGAGGCCCTAAAACTAGCTAAGCCCCTCGAAAAACAGCTTGCTGACTGGTACATCGAGAGAAAGAAGGAATACCAAGTAATCAAAACGGAGGGAAGCGAAATCGGTCGCGTCAACGGCTTGGCCGTTATAGGTGAGGAGAGCGGTATAGTCCTCCCGATAGAGGCGGTAGTTGCTCCCGCCGCGAGCAAAGAGGAAGGAAAGATAATCGTCACTGGAAAGCTCGGAGAAATAGCGAAGGAAGCAGTACAGAACGTCTCGGCTATAATCAAGCGCTACAAGGGCGAGGACATAAGTAGGTACGACATCCACGTCCAGTTCCTTCAGACTTATGAAGGTGTTGAAGGAGACTCCGCCAGCATAAGCGTTGCCACTGCCGTCATCTCGGCCCTCGAGAACATCCCGATAAGGCAGGATGTTGCTATGACAGGCTCGCTGAGCGTCCGTGGGGAGGTCCTTCCAATAGGAGGCGCAACCCCGAAGATTGAAGCGGCCATAGAGGCAGGTATAAAGAAGGTCATTATCCCCAAGGCCAACGAGAAGGACGTCTTCCTGAGCCCGGACAAGGCCGAGAAGATAGAGATTTATCCTGTGGAGAGGATTGACGAGGTTCTTGAGATAGCCCTTGAGGACTCACCTGCCAAGGAGGAACTCCTCAGGAAGATTCGTGAGACTCTCCCCATTGGCCACTGAGTTTTATCTTTTATTGTCCTGCAACTCCAACCCGGAGTTTTTCTGTTTTAAATTCCCATCTGTGTCCAGTAATGCTTAAAAAACGTCCCATCTACGTTACCCATGGAGGTGAGCTAATGCTCAAAGTTGAGAACCTTCACGTTTCGGTCGAGGACAAGGGGATACTGAAGGGAGTTAACCTTGAGATCAAACCCGGAGAATTCCACGTCATAATGGGGCCCAACGGGTCTGGAAAGTCCACGCTGGCTTTGACTATAGCGGGTCATCCAAAGTACGAAGTTACCAAGGGCAGAATACTCTTCGATGGCGAAGAGATACAGGAGCTCAGCCCGGACGAGAGGGCAAGGAAGGGCATTCTTTTAGCCTTCCAGGTTCCGCCCGAGGTTGAAGGAGTCAAGGTAATCGAGTTCCTCCAGCAGGTTCTGGTAGAGCTCAAGGGCATGGATTCAGTAAAGGCCTACGACCTGATTGTCGAGAAAGCCAAGGAGCTGTGGTTCAAGGAAGAGGATTTACACCGCTACGTCAACGTTGGCTTTTCAGGAGGAGAGAGGAAGAGGCTCGAACTCCTTCAAGCTCTTCTCATCGAGCCGAAACTTCTCATCTTAGACGAGCCGGACAGCGGTGTTGATGTTGACTCCCTGAGTGTGATAAGCAGGAAGATTGAGGAGCTCCACAGAAAGGGGACTGCAATACTGCTCATCACTCACTACGGCAGAATCCTCGGTCACCTTGACAGGGAAAAGCTTACGGTCCACGTAATGAAGGGCGGTAGGATAGTGAAGACGGGGAGCGGTGAACTGGTTGACAGGATTGACAGGGAAGGATTTGGAAAGATATTCGAGGAGGTGGGAGCATGACCGAAACGATAACCCTGAGCGATGCAAAGGCCATAATCGAGAACCAGATTGAAGAACTCGCGAAGAGGAACAGAGAGCCGAAATGGATGACGAGGATAAGGTACAAGGGCTTGGAAGCCTTTGAAAAGGCCCCCCACAGTGACCCGATAATAAGTGAAGAACAGCTCCTCCAGTTTATAGCAAAGCCCGAGGTTGAAGGCATACCTGAGAAGATAGAGAGCCTCGACGACTTACCACCGGAGATGAAGGCTCTCCTGGACAGACTCGGCATAGACGAGGTAGAGCAGAAATATCTGGCGGGACTGGCCGTCCAGACCGATACAGGCGTTATATACAACCAGTTCCTTAAGGACTGGGCCAAGAAGGGCCTTATAGTCCTTCCAATGGAAGAAGCTGTTAAGAAATACCCTGATATAGTGAAACAGCACTTCCTCAGGCTCTTCCGTGTTGATGAAAGCAAGCTGACAGCATACCATACTGCCATCTGGAATGGTGGAATATTCCTATACGTCAAGGAAGGACTAAAGGTTCCGTTCCCGCTTCACCTGTTCTTCTTAATTCAGGAGAGCGCTTTAGCTCAGGCACCACACATAATCATAATAGCCGAGAAAAACACCGAGTTCCACCTAATTGAGGGGTGTACCTCGCCGGTCCTTCTAAAACACTCACTCCACCTCGACATGACGGAGGCGTATTTCCACGAGAATGCCAGGGGCCAGCTCACGGTCTTACAGAACTGGCCGGAATACGTCCACACCAGACCAATGACGAGGGCGAAGATAGGAAAGAACGCGCGCTTCATCAACACGACCGTTACCCTCGGCTCTGGGAAGAGCAACATCGGCGACCCGCGCTACTGGGTTGACGAGAACGGCTACGTCGAGCTCAATGGAATTCTCCTTGGTCAGAAGGACTACTACATTGACCTCGGGGGCAGGATGTTCCTCCAAGGAAAGGGGGCATCGGGCATAAACGCGAGCAAGGCCGTGATAATGGACGAGAGTAAGGTCATAACGCGCGGGGTAATAACGGCAGAGGCACCGAAGACCAAGGGGCACATAAGCTGTGACGCTTTACTGATGAGCGACAAAGCGGTAATGGAGACTTACCCAGGACTTGTCAGCAAGGTGGACGACGCCGAGCTGAGCCACGAAGCTGCGATAGGCAAGATACGCGAGGAGGAGCTCTTCTACCTTATGTCGAGGGGACTCGACGAGGAGAAGGCCACACAGCTCATCGTCAAGGGCTTCCTTGAACCAATGCTCAAGGATATTCCAATGGAGTTCCTGGTCGAGATAAGGAAGATAATCGAGCTTGCCGTCAGCGGGGGCATGTGAGCCCCCTAACTATTTTAACCAGCTCCCATAGGTCATTGACGTAGTAGTCTGCCCCAGGAACCTTTTCAAAGCGGACGATGTTTACCGTCTTTATACCTGCCCTCTTTCCGGCGAGTACGTCGTTGGAGCTGTCTCCCACTATCATGACCTCTTCCGGCTTCAGGTTCAATGACCGTAGGGCCTTCTTAATAAGGTAGGGATTCGGCTTAACGCCATCGAGGTAGCTGTAGTCCTTTCCAAGGATTATGTCAAAGTATTTATCAAGGCCAAAAGCCCTTAAAACCAGCTCCGTGTTGTCCTGAGATGCGTTGCTGACGGCGGCAAGCTTCAGGTCCATGTTCTTCAGCTCCCTTAAAGCATCAACGTCTGAGAACGGCCTAATCCTGCCTGCCCTCAAGAGGTTCTCGCGGTAAATCCTGTTGGCCCTATCCATTGCCTTCCAGAACTCCACGTGGTCTATCCCAAACCTCTCGACGTAGGTTCGAGAAAGCTCACCCTTAACAATCCGCCTAAAAGTTTCCCAGTCGAGAACAACGCCTAGCTTCTCCATCGCGGGTCTTCCAACTTCCTCATACCAGCGCCTCAGGTCATAACCCTCATAGTAAACAAGAGTCTCGTCAACGTCGAAGATTAGACCTCGAAGCATTGTTATCCCCAAAGGCTTTAGAGGGGAGTTGGTTTAAAGGCCTAATCCTCAAGCCTCTTCAGAAGGGCGAACTCCCTCGGGTCCCAAGCGAGCTCATCGGTGACGAGGTAAACCCTCCCGCCGAAGAGAATGGAGTAGTCCCTCACGTCGTTGAGAAATTTTATCAGGGCCCTAAAACCGTTGTGGAGCGCAAGGTACTCAGGGCAGGCTATAACAATTGCCCTATCAGGGTCGTTTTTAAGGCTCGCCACTATGCCCTCAAGAACTCGGTGCAACTCCCTCGGTCCGAAGAAGCCCCTCGCGGCACTAACGGTGATTAGCTCCCAGCTAGGAGGAACTCTCTCGCCCGCCCTTCCTATAACAACGGCTCTCTCCTCGGGTATTTCTTTGAGCGAACGAACTATCTTAAAACTGGATGACCGGGTTCTATCAATGATGGCCCCCGCAAGGAGGGGAGCGAGTGCCTTCAGCATCTTCTCACCACCATCACTTTGGATGCCGGAGTTTATATCCTTTTTTTGTAAGTTGATATGTAGGTGCCCTCGGTCAAGGCCGATGTCATCACATTTCAGCCGGTTAATCCATCGTCATCGGAGCTTAGAAATAAAGGAAATAAAGCTTAAAAACATAGCGGAGTTCAGAAGAGCTCCTCAAGTTTAACGTCAATCTTGTCCGGGTTGAAAGGCAGGACGTGCCTCGTTGTCTTGGGCGAGTAAACTTCGCCACGCCTGACGAGTTCCATGACATCCTCCTTTGTTGGAGCCTTTCTGATGAAGACGTAGTCGATTTCGCCCCTTGCCATATCTTCCCTTGCATCCTCTTTGAGGCCGTAGTAGATGAGCTCTATCTTCCCTTCAACGCTCATCTCGTCGAGTACTTTGCTTACCTTCTTCTGTTCTTCAAGACCACCAGGTATGGCAAAAACCTTCTCGCCGACGAGGGCGAAAGCTATCTCGCCGCGCTCGGCCTTTTCTTCAGCGTTGGGGTCTTCAACGACCTCAAGGCCCTCCTTTTTGAGTCTCTTGATAACCTCGTTGAGGTCACCCTTAAATGCGGGATACCACGTATAGACCTTTACGTCATCGCTGAAGTAGTCAAGAATAACGGAGGGGGCCCTCTTCGCTCCAAGCTTCTGAAGACCGGCCCAGCGGTGGTGACCATCAACGATGAGGTACTCATCCGTCCCGGGAATCTTGGCCAGAAGCATGGGTTTCCAGAAGATTCCGCTACCCGTGACGCTCTCTATGAAGGCCTCAAGCTCCTTCTGAACGAGCTGTTCATGGGGCTTCATCTTGTCGAGCTCAATAAAGACGTAGTCAACCTTAACGGTCGGGATGTTATACTTCGGAACCTTCTCAACTCCCATTCTCAACCCCCCTGTGTGTGCAGATGGATATCGAATCGTGTAATAAAAAGGCTTTCCATTGAAAACCCCACCGGTTTCGTTGATTTTGATAAGTACTCGGGGAAAATCCCCGAAAAATCTACAGAAGAGGGGACCAAATCCAGAAACGGTTCGCCCAAAAGCGTCGCGGAGGTGGAGCATGATGATGCTGTGAAGCCCATAAAAGCACTTCGATGTCCATCTTTTCGTCCAGGTAAGGTTATAAACATCCGTGAGAAGAAGGGGCGGTGATGTTCATGGCGCTGAGCGACAGACTTGAGCTGGTTAACCCTTCTGAGATAAGGAAGCTCTTTGATTTGGCCGCCGGCATGGAGGATGTAATCTCACTCGGAATAGGTGAGCCTGACTTCGACACACCGGGGCATATAAAAGAGTACGCCAAGGAGGCCCTCGATAAAGGCTACACCCACTACGGCCCGAACGCAGGCCTTCCTATGCTCCGTGAGGCCATAGCGAGAAAGCTCAAGGAGCAGAACGACATCGAGGCGGACCCGAAGAGCGAGATAATGGTTCTCGTCGGGGCAAACCAGGCCTTCCTCATGGGGCTGGCAACCTTTCTGAAGGACGGGGAAGAGGTTCTGATACCTTCCCCGATGTTCGTGAGTTACGCTCCAGCAGTCATCCTCGCGGGCGGGAAGCCTGTTGAGGTACCAACATATGAAGAAAACGAGTTCCGCCTAAGCGTTGACGATTTGGAGAAGCACTTTACCAAAAAGACCCGTGCGCTCATAATAAACACCCCCAACAACCCGACAGGGGCCGTTCTCACCAGGAGGGACCTAGAGGAAATAGCGGACTTCGCGGTCGAGCACGACCTCATAGTGTTAAGCGACGAGGTTTACGAGCACTTTGTTTATGATGGCGTTAAGAACCACAGTATCGCTTCGCTCAACGGCATGTTCGAGAGGACGATAACAATAAACGGCTTCTCAAAGACCTTCGCCATGACCGGCTGGCGTCTCGGCTTTGTAGCGGCCCCGTCGTGGATTATCGAAAAGATGACCCGCTTCCAGATGTACAACGCCACCTGTCCTGTCACCTTTGTCCAGTACGCCGCGGCGAAAGCCCTCGAAGATGAGAGGAGCTGGAAGGCCGTACAGGAGATGCGCAGAGAGTACGACAGGAGGAGGAACCTCGTGTGGAAAAGGCTGAACGAGATGGGCCTACCGACCGTTAAACCGAAGGGAGCCTTCTACATCTTCCCGCGCATTAGAGAGACGGGCCTCACCGACAAGGAATTCAGCGAGCTAATGCTAAGGGAGGCAAGGGTTGCCGTCGTTCCAGGTTCGGCCTTCGGAAAGGCCGGTGAGGGCTACATCAGGATAAGCTATGCAACGGCCTACGAGAAGCTCGAGGAAGCTATGGACAGAATGGAGAAAGTTTTGAAGGAGAAAAAGCTGGTCTGAGCTATAGTTCCCTGAGCTCCACGTTTTCCACCTTTTTTGTCACCTCATCGAGCTCAACAATAGCATAGTAACCCCTGAAAAGCGGGCCGGGATTAACGATGACCGTTTCTCCGACCCTGTCAACGCTTCTGGCTTCGTGTATGTGCCCGGTAACGACTAAGGGTGGCTGGTTCCTCTCAATGAACTCCCTCAGAGCTTTGCTTCCAACGTGGAGGCCCGAATGAATTCTATCGGCTTTGGTATCCTTCGGCGGCACGTGAGAGAGAACAATATCCCCTGGGTGATAGTTTCTCTCGAGGATTTTCATAATCTCGTCCTCGGTGAGCTCCCAGACCGTGTTGAACGGGGTTATGTTTGAGCCCCCAAGGCCGATGAAACCAACGCCATAGATTTCAACCCTCTTGTCGTGAATGCCAATACCGAGTTCATCGAGCAGTTCGGGAACGTCCCTACCGTCACAGTTACCGTGAACCGCTAGAATTGGAACGCCCGGTTTCAGGAGGGGTTCAAGGATTTTCCTGGCGGTTTCGGCTCCTGAGAAGTGGGTTATGTCCCCCGCTATTAGGACAACCTCGGGCCTCTCAGATTCCAGAAGTTCCGTGAGTTCACTAACAGTGTTCGAGTTACCGTGGATGTCTGTAACGGTGAGGATCTTCACCCTACCACCTCCGTAACTGGGAACGACTGGTGCGCTTAAGGTTTTGCTTCGTCGATTAACGAAGATGACTTTAACGTTTACCGAAAACCTTATAAGGTTTAGGTTCCCCTAAGAGATTAGGTGATATTATGGAGAGGGTCAAGTCAATCCTCCAGAGGAGGCTTGAGGTTGTTAAAAAGAGGAAGGAGCTCCTCGTTCTCGAAGAGGCGAGGCTCGTCAGGATGGCCAAGCAGAAGAAAGACGTCGCGGTAAAGCTCGCGAAGGTTAAGAGCGAGAAGTTTGCCCTCATGGCCGAGGAGGCCAAGCTTTTAAGGGCTCTCAGGCAGAATTCTTCCGCTTTCTAAACTTTCCAAACTTTTGAAAAGAAAGGTTGAAAAGAAAAACTCAGAAGACGTTGAGCTTGTCCTCAAGAATCAGTTTCTGTATCTTAGTTATGTTGGCCAGCCACTCATCGGCAATCTCATAGGCAGGCTTCTGGAGAACGTCGATTGAGTAGCCCTTCTTTGGGATTATCTGGACGCTGGCAACGAGGGGCTCGTCAATTGGCTTACCTATCTGGCTCAGAATCCTCACGTAGACCTCTTCAACTCCCTCGACCTGCTCGGCTATGTCGTTGGCTATGAGCATAGCCAGGAGGTTGTATATCTTGCCGACGTGGCTGACAGGGTTCTTTCCGGCCGCTGCTTCCATACTCATGTGCCTATTCGGGGTGATAAGACCGTTGACGCGGTTGCCCCTACCAACGCTACCGTCGTCTCCGGCTTCCGCGCTCGTTCCTGTGACGGTTATGTAGTAGATTCCGTTCTTCGGGTCATCGGCAGTGTTCACGTATATCTTTGTAGGTCTCTCAGTGTGTGCCTCGACTATCTCCTTGGCCTTCTGGTAGATGGCCTCCTTAACTGCCATATACTCGTCAGGGTTTTCAACCTCACTGTCCACTATGGCGGCCGCTATTGTGAGGTCAATCTCATCCCCCCTCCTGAGACCCATGACCTTGATGTCCTCGCCGACGGCCGGCCACTCCTTCTTGAAGTCGTCGCTGTTGAGGGCTTTCTCGGTCTCGAGGACTATCTTTTCTGTTTCGCTGAGTGGAGCGTAGCCGACACCAAAGGAGGTATCGTTCGCGAGCGGAATCGGGTTCTCCTTGGCCTTGTTGAAAACACCAACTAGGTCAACACTTCCCTGTCCAATGCGTGAATCGATGACAACGTGGTTCTCGATGTCGAGGTGCCTAACGGCCTTCCTGAGATAGTCCTTTGCGGCCTTTATAGCTACCTCGTGAACCGGGAAGAACTCCCTGTCAACCATCTCAACTGCCCTTCCGGAGAGGAGGATGTAAATCGGTTTTATGACCTCTCCACCGCCGAACTGTGGGTAGGCCCTACCGCCAACGACCTCAACCTGGTCCGTGTTGTGGTGGAGGATTATGCCGTATCTCTTAATGTACTCCCTGCTAAGGGCTCTGCTGACTGCCTCGGCGATGCCGTCGGCAATGCTGTCCGGGTGACCTATACCCTTTCTTTCAACGAGTTCAACCTTCTGCATCTCAACCGGAGTCCTTACAAGCTCCTCAACGACGATGTTCCTAACCTTCTCGGCCATGAGCGTCACCACCTTTTCCTTTAGCAAGGCTCGCTTCGGCGGAGCTCTTATATAATTTTCGGCATGAATTAGGAAAACTAACATTCCTACTGGTTATGAACTTCGAAAGTCTTAAAATATTCCTCGAATAATTTTCTACGACGGTCCCGCCCGGTGGCCCGGGCCCGAGAGTGGGCTGAGCCTCCGATGAACGGGTAAGACGATGCCGGGCGGACAGGGCTTGGCCTCCGGACCGCCTGAGGGTGGCGATGCCTTCGATGACGGTGGGGGATAGCCAAGCCCACATTTTTAAGGCGTTTCTCCAACCTTTCCCGGTGGGAGCATGAAGATGGAGGAGATTATAGAAGCCATAAGGAGCGTTCTGGATGAGAAAGATTCCCTGAGGGAGGAGGCCCTCAAACTCACGAGGGAAATCGTCAGGTTCAGCGGAGACACTGTTAAAGCGATACATAGAAGAGAGCTGGAGCTTGCAAAGGAGCGCTGGAAGGAGACTAGAGAGAAGGTAGAAAAGCTCAGGGAGATGCTGAAAAACCACCTCGACCTCTACTACTCCGGCTACGTTCAGACCGCTCACCAAGAGTTCGTTGAGGCGTCACTTCTCCTCAGCTACGTTGAGGGCCAACCGTATCCGTCTCCGGAAGAGCTGGGCGTTCCCCACGCCGATTACGCCCTGGGTATTGGGGACTTCATCGGCGAGCTCAGGAGGTATTTCCTTCACAGACTCCTAGAGGGAGACATTGAAAAGGCAGAACGAGTCTACCGCGAAATGGAGAGAGTCTACAACGCCTTCATAACGCTTGAGTATCCAAAGGGCCTCGTAAACGTCAGGCAGAAGCAGGACCAGGCGCGCTATGTCCTTGAGCGAACCCTTGAAGATTTGGTTAGGGCAAAGCTCAACAGAAGCCTTGAGGAAAAGCTTGAGAAGGTATTAAACAATGGTTGAATTAAGCAATTACATAATTCGGGAAAAACTCAAAAAAATTACCGAGGTTCAGGGAGAGCTCTCGAAAAGGATAGCTGAGAGGCCTGTGAGAAGGGGAGACGTCAAAACCGTAGGTGCCGTTGACGTTTCCTATAAGGGGGACACGGCAGTCTCGGCCCTCGTGGTGTGCACCTTTCCAGAATGCGAGGTGCTTGAAACGAGAACTGCCAAAACGCAGATTGGGTTTCCCTACGTTCCAACCTACTTCTTTCTCCGGGAGACGATGCCAGTCCTGCTCGTGGTTGGAAACGCTAACTTCGACGTTTTACTGGTGGAGGGACACGGAAAAGCCCACCCGAGAGGCTATGGTCTGGCCTCACACATAGGACTTCTCATAGGAAAGCCCGTCATCGGTGTGGCAAAGAAACCTCTGCGAGGGGTTTCACCTAAGCTGTACAGACGGGTAGGAAAAGCTTATGTAAGCGTCGGACATCTGATAGACTTGACCTCAGCAGTTGAGATAGTTAAGATACTAAACGATGAAGGATATCCAAAACCCCTCAAGCTCGCCGATAAGCTCTCGAAGAGGTGCAACCGATGAAGAAAATCAAGCTCTTGGTTTTGCTTGCCGACAGGGGAGCAGTGGGAAAGAAGGTTCGCGTAACCGTTAGGGAGCTCGCAAACGAACTTAACGTTTCCCCCCAGACCATCCTTAGACTCCTCGGGGAGATGGAAGAAGAAGGACTCATAAACAGGCTCGTGGAGGGCAAAAGGACTTTCGTTGAGATAACACCCGAGGGGGCAGGCTTTCTAAGGGAGCTCTGCGACGAGATTTCAAGGGCACTTTCCACCGGGGTGATAATAGGCGAAGTCGTCTCAGGCCTCGGTGAGGGAGCTTATTACGTCAAACAGTACGCCCCCCTGATAAGAGAATACCTCAGCTTTGAGCCATATCCGGGAACCCTAAACGTTCGAGTTCTCTTCCCGAAGACCGTTTTCGATGCCCTTTGCAACGCGAGGCCGGTCATAATCCCGGGGTTCACAAGGGAGGGCAGAACATTTGGAGATGTTAAAGCCTATCGCGTGAGGATTGACTCGATAGAGGGGGCTATAGTGATACCCTCCAGAACCGTCCATCCACCAAAGATAGCTGAAATAGTTGCCCCCGTTAAGCTGAGGGAAAAACTCGGTCTCCGTGATGGGGATAGAATTAGGATTGAGGTGGTAGAATGAGAGTAAACGTCGGTGCCATACTTACCTTCGCAGGGACGGGCGCGTTCTTTGGGTTTTTACTTGCCGTTCTTGCATACGGGCCCTACGAGAACCAGCTCTTCGCTTATGGTATTTACGTTGGGCTTATCATAGGGGCCCTCCTTGGGGTTAAGGCCGATGAGGAGTGGAACTTCAGGACATCGTCTGTTTCCTTTCTCTTAGGAATCGCAATGACGCTTATTCTCGCATTATGGTGGGTCTATAGAGGGATAGACGCCCGATTTGCCAACATCATGCTTGGAATTGTTCTCGGAGCGAGTCTCTTAGTAAAACCAACAAACTTCACCGACGCGCTTATAAGCCCCGCAACTTACCTCGGGGGAACCACTACAACCCTTCTCCTCCTGAAGAACTATGCTTCTCTCCAGTCCGTTGAGCATGGGGTTACATCGATACTCATCTTCACGGGAAGCGCCATGACTCTCATATTCTTTGGGGCGCTCGGCAGGTGGGGTTTCGAGAAGTTTAGGAACTTTGGCAAAAAAGAAAGTAGCAACGCTTAAATATGCTCATTGATAACCTAAGGCGGTGATTGGAATGGTGATGAGGCTTTCAAAGCTCTACGGCAAGCAGATTTACAATACGAAAGGTTACTACGTCGGTTATGTTGATGAGGTATTAATCGAGATTGACAGGGGAAAAGGAAAGGTACTCGCGCTTGTTTTGCCAGGAGAAAAGGTTGGAGTTCCCTACGACCGTGTTACTGCCATAGGGGACATAGTCCTTGTTAAGGCGAAGGAGGATTAACCTTCTTTCACCTTTAATGCTTCCAAGAACCTTTCTGTGACCGCTTCCTCTACGAGCTTAAGGAGGGAGTTCTTGTCCTTGGCGAGCTTGAAAATCCCAAGGGGTATTCTGGCCCCTCCAGCCCTTGCATGACCACCACCGGAGCCGAGTTCTCCAAAGGCCTCCTTCATGATGACACCGATGTTAACCCTAACGTCCCTTGTCCTCGCTGAAATCTCGATTTTGTCGTCAACAATTCCAAAGACGAGAACGGTCGTTATGCCCTCCAGCCTGAGAAGGAAGTCCGCCGCTTCTGCGAGGGCATCGCGGTTGGTTATGAAACCCACGTTGCTTATTATGACGTTCTTGTACATCCTCCTGTGCATTATGGCCCTCGCGAGGATTTCAGCGGTTTCAGTACTTATATCTGGGTGCTCAATCTTATCAAGGAGCTCGTAGTCAACCTTACCGGCTAAAAATTCTATTGCCTTCAAATCGACGGGGCTCAGCTTCGAGAATTTCTTTGTGTCTATGTATATACCATAGAAAAGGGCAGTCGCGAGAGACGGCGAAACGGTTATATTGAGACCCTTGAGGTACTCAACGAGGATGGACGAGGCTGAATTAACATCGGGCCTTATATCGAGGAAGGCGTCATCAGGAAGGACATCGGAGAGGTGCTGGAGAACCTGATGATGGTCGATAACAATTTTAATCTTATCATAATCCGAGCTATCGAGTATCGTCAGGTTTCCATTCGGCTGACAATCAACCAGGGCTATGAAGGGATATCTCTTCAGCTCGTAGGAGCCCCTTGAGACACGAGCGACCTCGATTCCGAGGAGGTTCACGAAGGCCCTGTTCTCGTGGTGGGTAATCTCGCCCCCGTGGACTATCTTGGTCTTGAGGCCGAGGGTCTGGGCTATAAGGCTCAGTGCGGCGGCACTGGCGAGTGAGTCCGGATCCGGATTGTCGTGCATAACGATAAGAAGGGAATCCCCATCTTTTTTTAGTTCACGAAGCTTCTTTACGAGGAGGTTGACGTTCTTCCGCTCTCCGATGTGCTTGACCATTCCTATGAGGGCATCCCTTAGGGCACTCCTTGGTGAAACAGCATAGTCCACCTTGATATCTGCCTCAAAGCTCTCCTTTATGCTCTCGGTCAGCTCATCTAAGCTTGTGTCATCGGGCAGAACCGTTAGAATTGGAACCTCTCTGTTGTTGGTTCTGATGACGTAAACGGTTTTCTTGATGGTCTCAATGTTCATCGTCGTTATTATTACCAGCTCGGACTTCTCAATCCCAGCTTTGAGCAGTGTGGCTGTGTAGGAGAAATCACCCTGAACAACGTGAAAGCCACTCTCCTCCAGGGCACGAACCCTTATTTCATCCTTTTCAACGATGACTACCTCAAACTCTCCCCTGAGGGCCTCGGCTATAGACCGGCCAAGGGCCCCTCCACCGAGTACGAGGATTCTCATTGGCATCACCCACTTTCTGCACAACAATGTTTAAATAGGGGCTCCGATATACTAAACCGTGAATTCCTTCGAGTTCTTTAAGCGAATAGAGATATATATAGCTAATGGTGGTGGGGATGCAGTTACCGGACAAGGCACCGCTCGTCGAGAACGTCGTAGTAACGTCCGCTGGGGAGTTCAATGAGCTAATCAAAAAAGCCCTTAGTCAGGGGAAGGGAGCATTTCTCAAAATATTTGCAAAGGACAGGAGCGCCAAGTACTACATAACGGTGCTCTTTGACAGTTCAAAGATTCTCGCCGTAGAATGTCTGGTGGTTGACAATAAGCAGACGCTGATTGGTGAGGATGCTGTAAAGCTCCTAAAGTCCCTTCTCGGAAAGCCCATGGTTGTAGACGTTTATTCCCTAGATGAGATTGAAATGAAGCTCTCGATAGCCGAGAACCTTGACGTTTACTCTGAGACGCCGAAAATACCCCTTGAAGAGCTGTTCTCCGGAGGAACCTCGGAGCCGTCAAAGATAGAGACTCCAACCCCTGTTCCTGTCCGGGAACAGCCCGAGGTAAGGTCAAAGGTCGAGGAGAAACTTGCCCCCTCCGTGACCAAATCCGCATCCGAGGTGACAGAAAAGCCGGAAGTCGTGGTCAACTTCACGGGGGGTAGAATCCCTGAAGAGGCCTTCCGTAAGTATGCGGAGAGCGTCATAAAGGAGGCCGAGAAAATAAAGGGGGTCTCCATAAACAGAATAGAGTTCGACGCCAACGTTGGAGAGGGCGTCGTTTACCTAAACGTCCATGTTTACGGAAGCTCTGGAAGTGCCGACAAACGGAGTCGCGAAATAGCGGAGAAAAGGCTGTTCCACATAGTCAGCAAATACGCTCCGATAATCCTGAGGGAGGCAGAATACAAGCCTATTCTCAGGGACATAAGCGTTGTTCTCAACGGTGAGGAAGCCAGACCTCAGGAAATAGTGGAGAAGGATAAGAAAAAGACAGGGGCGGTTACAAAGGATGGAAGGATTCAGCTTTCAGTTCTCGAAGATGTCTGGCCCTATTTCAGCAACTTTGCAAGGACTGTTATCAAGGAGCTTGAGGCCGCTGGAATGAAGGTTACAAAGGCATACTTTGACATAAAGGGCAGGAGAGAACTTGAGATAAACCTTTTCATCGCAGTCGAGGGGCCCTTTGACAAGGCAACGACCGAAAGGACGATTAGGACAATCCTCAACAGGCATGCCAAGGAGCTCTCAAGCTCGATAAAACGCTATATAACAGTTCACAACATTGAAGTGGAACTCGTAGAGAAAGTCTTCCAGAGACCCACACGAGTAACGAAGACTGTAACAAGTGGAAAAGCCGCGGAGATACTCGCCAAGAAAGATTTACTTGAAAAGGAAGTCGAGAGACTTTTAAAAGAAGCAGGCATAGATGAACTCGCCCCCTTAACCGAAGAGAAGAAGAAGGAAGCCGAGGAAACCCTACTGAAGAGCAGAATCGAGCCGGCCATAGAAGCATTAAAGAACAGGGTTCACGCGGAGCTGAAGCTCATTCCGAGGGTCACCTTCAAGTGGCTCAAGCTCAACCACGAGATTCAGGGTTCGACGGTTTACGTTGATATAGAGGCCTCGTTCGTCAAGGAGAGCGTCGGGGGCCTCTTCGGAGCCTACTCCGGGGTATCGGACGACAGGATAAAGAAAGACATCACCGAGACAATAAACAGAATCATCCGCGATATCTCAGGTGAATACAGCGTGTCAATAAGGCCAAGGAGGATAAACGTCATCCTCCGCTGACCTTTCTCTTTTCAGCACTCAAGATCGTCATCATCCTTTCGTCAGCACTGCCGAGGTCATCATCGTAGGTGGTTCACTGGGACGGTTAAGTTCTTTTTTCATACCTTCATCTAAACGCTAAAGCGCTAATTTTTTAAGGATTCCTCCCCGAGTGGAGACCATGCAAACGTTAATCATTGGAGTCATATTGGCGCTTGCATCGGCATTTTCTTGGGCCTCGGCTACGATACTGGTCAGATTAGGCCTTAGAAAGCTGTCACCAATTGGGGCAAACATCTTCAGGCTTTACGTTGCCTCAACATCCTTCCTCATAATTTTTGCCCTGACTGGAAACCTGACCGTTTTTAAACTTCCGGCAGGACTCCTCCTCCTAGCCTTTATCTCAGCACAGTTCGGCTTCGTTATAGGCGATTACTTCTACTTCAACGCCCTGAAAAGGATGGGCGTCTCAAGAACAGTCCCAATAACATCAACATATCCCCTCTGGGCGATTCTTTGGGCAATCCTCTTTCTGGGCAAAAGGGTCAAGCCCCACGTGATTATTGGTGCCGTTCTCGTCGTCCTAGCAATCATCGTTGTCAAGAAGGCGGAGGAAGAGGAGCACGCCGACAGGCTCGGTTTCATCTTTGCATTCATCGCCCCAATCTCTTGGAGCATCGCCATAACCCTCATGGACTACCTTACGAGGAGCATACCTTCCCTTCAGCTTGCAGGCGTCAGGATGGTCTTCGCGGCCATGGGAATTTCGGTCTTTCTCCCGAGGTACGGTGGCGAGGTGATTCAGATAAGCAGAAGGGAAGCCATGACCCTGGCGGGCGCCGCCGTCCTAGGCCTAATCCTCGGGCAGTATCTATTCGTGTATTCGGTTTCCCTCGTCGGTTCGCCAATAGCGGCACCGGTTTCAGCGATAAACCCAATAATAGCATCCCTACTGGCCGTTCTTATCCTCAAGGAGAAGCCAAATGCAAGGATATTTGAGGGTCTAACCCTAGCTGTCGTAGGTGTCGTTCTTATCTCAGTGGGCTAAACTTTTAAGGTTCATCTCATTATTTCTCATCGCCGACAGCGAGGGGACAATACCCCCTCGCACGGGCTCGGTATTCCCGCCTCCGCGAGGTAGTCGGGTTCGATGAGCGGAGCGTGCTCACGCCGAGCCCACAGGGCCGGGAGCATCCACCCGCGCGATTAATGACCGCGGGCCTCTGTGCCCGGCCCACAATTCGACGCCCTTCTGAGGAAGGTTTATAACTCCAAGACCGGTTTAATAACTGGTGGTTATTTATGGTGGTTATCCCCCGGCCCATCGACCCCAGGGAAATCAGGCGGATTCGAAAGGAGCTCGGCATAACCCAGGAGGAGCTCGCAAAGAAGGCAGGGGTTACTCAAGCGTACATAGCGAAGCTCGAAGCTGGCAAAGTTGACCCGAGGCTCTCAACGCTGAACAGAATCCTCCAGGCCCTTCTTGAATGTAAAAAGGCTCAGCCAAGGGCGAGGGACGTTATGTCCTCTCCGGTAATCTCAGTCAAGCCCTACGAGAAGGTGGAAACGGTCATCAGGCTGATGAACGAGCACAACATCTCTCAGATTCCCGTCGTTTCCGGAAACAAGGTGGTTGGTTCGGTAACGGAGCGAACACTCGTTAGACAGAGCCTTGAGTACGAGGACATTTACGACCAAAAGGTTATGGAAATAATGGAAGAACCGTTCCCTATCGTTAATGAGGAGGAAGATTTGGAAGTTGTCAAGTATCTCCTTGAGGACAACCCGGCTGTCCTCGTCCAGAACAGGGAGGGGAAAATTGTTGGAATAATAACCCGGGTTGACCTCTTCAGGGTAGGTAAAACCTAACTTTTCCCACCAACTTTAAAAACCCCTTCTTCTCAACATCTCTGGACATTTAATCCGGACAAAACATCCAGGTGGTAACCATGAAAAAAACAGCGGTGCTTGTTGTTTTGCTCCTGATGGGGGCTGTTATAGCAACCGGATGTATAGCCTCAAATTCAACTACCCCCACGAAAAGTTCATCACCAACGACTTCCCCAGCCAACTCTTCAACAACGAGCCCAGCCACGAGCTCAAGTTCAACACAGATGGAAAAGAGCTACTATCCGATAACGGTTAAGGACTTTGCAAACAGAACAGTAACAATAAAAGAAGAACCAAAGCGCATTGTTTCACTCGCCCCCAGCATAACCGAGGACCTGTATTATCTGGGACTCCTCGACAAGGTCGTTGGAGTCACAGGTTACGAGGACTGGCCTCCCGAGGCCAGGAAAATCACCTCTGTTGGAGGCTACGGTGCCTACGCGAGCCTTGAAAAGATAGCGGAGCTAAAACCTGACCTCATCATAGCGGATAACGCGGTATTTTACAAGAAGGGCTTCCTTGAAAGTCTAGAAAAGATAGCGCCGGTTGTTATAATAGCCCCACAGGGCATCGACCAGATTCCTCAGGCAATAGAGCTCCTCGGAAAAATCTTCAACAGGGAGAACAAGGCGAAGGAAGTCATTGACGAGTTTAACGCAAAGGTAAATGCAATAAAGGAACTCACGAAGAACCAGCCAAAGGTCAAAGTCTTCTTCGTAACCTGGAGCAAGCCCCTCATGACCGCGGGCAAAAACACCTTTATCAACGACGTTATCACGATAGCCGGAGGGGCTAACATCTTCAACGATACCAAGGGATGGCCACAGGTCAGTGCTGAGGAGGTCATAGCAAAGAACCCCGATGTTATAATCCTGACGCCCCACTGTGGGATGACAATTGAAGAGGCCTACAAGCTCTTTGCAGGAACCAACGCCGTTAAAGAGGGCCACGTTTACATGATTGAAAACGAGAACGACCTAATTCATCCGAGCCCAAGGATAATAAAGGGAATAGAGATTATGGCAAAGCTCCTTCACCCGGATGCCTTCAAGACCAAGTATCCGCTCACAATAAAGGACATGGCCAACAGAACCGTCACAATCCCAAAGGAGCCCCAGAGGGTCGTTTCACTCGCCCCGAGCATTACTGAGACTATATTCTATCTCGGGGCCGGAGACAAGCTCGTTGGGGTCACGAAATATGCAGACTGGCCCCCAGCGGTGAGGAACATAACTAAGGTCGGTGGCTACGGAGCCTATGCCAACCTCGAAGAGATTGCCAAGCTCAAGCCCGACCTCATCATAGCGGACAACGCGGTATTTTACAAGAAGGGTTTCCTTGAAAGTCTGGAAAAGATAGCGCCGGTTGTAATCGTCAACCCGAAGAGCATCGAGGGAATATACAAACAAATTGAGTTAATCGGAAAGGTCCTCAACAGGGAAGAACAGGCTTCGATGGTAATAGCCGAGATGAAGGCACAGATAAGCTACATTGAGGGCCTTGTCTCCAACCAGAGCAGGCCGAGTGTTATGTATCTC